>DATNOW010000326.1:0-3406 GCA_036703515.1 Chroococcidiopsis sp. | reverse complement strand
TTTGGTGGAAATTGAAAAATCATGCTGGACGTAAAGTAACCCGGTGCGGTGCTGATAATCTTTTCCGTAAAACGCAAAAAAGTAAGTGTAGCGGTCTTGGTTTGGAGCGTCTAGAACGAAATCTCTCATTGGATTCTCCTGGGTTTGAAGCGATGCTCGGTGTTATCCTTAAGCCGAGTCACGCCTATCGACGTTAGTTTCAATTCACTGATCGTTGAGTAAGAGAGCTTAGCCAATCCTTGAGTGTCTTTGATTCATCAAGACGAATGGTGTTGCGATTAAAAGATGGCTAGGCGATTTGCGGCGAAAATAAAAAACTATTTGTTACTCTTTGCCGCAACAAGTCTATTGAGGTGCTACTTTCCACAGCCGATTAGCTTAGCGCTATCGGTGATTTGCACTTTCACTATTTTAGTGCGATCGCTCTCATTTAATAAGGGAATTTGTAGGACATCATCAACAATTCACATAGCCTGAATCCGATAATTCAGCGCTGCATTTGACCTAATAGACTTATTTCAAGAGTTCCCCACTCAACCGGGAAAGTTTCCAACTATTCTCTATATTGCTAATCTAAATTTAAGTAACCGGTGTCAGTTTTAAGCCTATATTTCAAGCCAGCAAATGATCCCCGGCTGATCGTTGATTGCATCATTGGGCGATTGTTGGTTTGGTCGTTGCTTTGATCCCCGGGCGATCGCTAGCGAAGAAAGTAAAGATCTCAGCTCCTTAGCCACTACAGGGGGAGACTATAGAGTACAACTACAGGGCGATCGCATAGAATTCCGCACCCATCTGTACCAACGAGGGGGGACGCTGATTTTGGCTTGCCCTTGGCTGGTCCCGAGTGACTTTGGGCAGATATTGCAGGGGAAGATTTGCACAGATATTAAAAACCGCCCTTACCGAAGAATGGTAAAAGCGGCTTGATGGAATTTTGTATAGTTTGCGACTAAGCGGGCATCAGGAAGCGAGCGCGACCTCAACCATTTGCTGAAGCTCGCCTTTTTGGTAAAGCTCAATCAGAATATCGGAACCGCCCACGAATTCACCATTGATGTAGACTTGGGGGATCGTTGGCCAGTTGGAGTATTCTTTGATGCCTTGGCGAATGTCGTAGTCGCTCAGGACGTCGGCGGTCTCATAGGGGACGCCAAGGGTGTTGAGGATTTGCACAACGTTGTTGGAAAATCCGCACTGCGGCATCAGCTTGGTTCCCTTCATGAAAACCATAATTTTGTTTTGCTGAACCAAGTTATCGAGGCGTTCCTGTAGTTCTGGTGTCATATCTCGTTCACTCTAGATGGATTAAGGGACACATCAATAGTTCTATGGTAGCTGGAAATGGAGGTGGCTATTGCCTGCTCGATTACCGCGGGCTCGGTGACCGATGCCCCGATGACCAATAACTCCATTGCCAAGATGAGGGTGATAGACAGAGCTTAGTTGTTTTCTAGCTCCGCCCAAGCTTCTGGGGTGTAGGTTTTGAGCGAGAGGGCATGGATGGCTTCGGAGGACATCGCTTGCCGAACTGCGCCATAAACGAGCTGATGCTGCTGCACCAATCCTTTGCCAGCAAACTTGGATGATACAACGATCACTTGGTAATGATCACCGCCGCCAGTCAGGTCTTGTACCTGCACTTGGGCATCGGGAAGACCCGCTTTGATCATTGCTTCGACTTGGGTAGGGCTAACCATCTAATCTCCTCAGTTCCGTCACCCGGTTAATTGCAAGGATTGTGGATTAAATAAAACCAAAGTTTCACTTTTTGAACGTGGATTTAGCTTCACGTTCCATAAAAACGATGAGTTTTTGATTAAATTCGTAATCCTGAAGATCTTGGACTCATGCCGATCTGGCTTAGTTTGGAGCTGTAGTCGTGCCCGGAGCCTGGGGCGCGCCAGGGGCTTGTGGAGTCTCTTGACCACGGGGATAGGGTGAGTCCACAAATCCTAATTCAAACAGTTGGCGATAGGCTTGTTGCCCTAGCGATCGCGTCGGTTGCTGGCTGCGAATGATCTGAATCAGCAGCGGCACGGCGAGTTCGGGCTGATTTTGGGCGCGATAGACCAGTGCCAGTTGATAGGTTGCTTGGTCACGCATCTGAGCCGTTTCGACTGCTTGACGGCGCTGGTTATCTGCAATGCGGTTGTCGATGCCAGAAAAACTAGAGGCCAGCTCTTGGTGGAAGTTGGAGAGTTGGTTAAACAACTGGCGGGCTTCTTGAAGCTTGTTGAGCGCGAGGTCATAGTTTCCTGCTGAGACTGCGCTGCTGGCGTCGGATAACAGGCGCTGCCCGCCTCTGACGCTAAGGATGGTGCCTTCTTGGGCGAGGGGACGCAGGTCTTGCATGTCACCGCTGGGAGCACCCTCATTTTCGGGCAACGGAATTTGGGCGCTGGCCATCGACGTGGAGAGCACAGCTACCACTGCCGTCAGTGGCAATGTCGCCACGCCAACCAAAGAAACCAACCGAGTAAGTTTAGAAGATACCATGAACCAAACCTGGCCTATCAGAGGAAGCGATACGATTTTGACACTAGAGAATATTACCACTGCACTTGTCCATTTTTAAGTTCTTTTACGAAGGGTCAGGTGCAAGGCTTACAGGATTCTGAAGGTCGCTTAAGGTTGACTGGGAGCATGACGATTTAGTTCCTCGATGATTCAGTTCCTCGATAATTAAGTGAAATGAAGTGGATTGAGTGCCTTTGTTTAAGTGCTCTATAGGTGCTCTGTTTACTCTATTTATAGTGAAGGGCGATGATGGACTATGACTGGATCGACACAGCCGCCTGGGAGCGGAGAAGCATTTAAAGGCATTGGCGTGTCCCCTGAAAATGAGGGACGGGTGCTGCAACGGGGCGGCCAGGAACTGCTGCTGGAAAAGGCGGGCGATCGCTTTACGGTGAGGCTGGTGGCGGGGGCTAGCGCCGAACAGGTGGGGCAACGCTTGGGAGCGGCTTCACAGCAGGGGATTCCGTCGGTGCAACTGGTGGAATATCGGGTCGAACCGAGCCAGCTAGATTTGGCCATGGAGCGGGCCCGAACGTTAGCGGATGTGGTGTTTTCGAGTCATGTCTATCGCTTGCAATCGAGCCCGAATACGTGGGTTTATCTGACCGATGAGCTGACGATTCAATTTGCGGATACGGTGGATCGGGCCGAGATTGCGGCGATGGTGGCGCGTTTGGGGCTACAGGCGGTGCAGCCGGTGCTGGGTGTGCCGCAGACGTTTGTGTTTCGCGTGACCGATCGCGCGGCCGTCAACCCGATCAAGCTGGCGAATCAGCTGATGCGGCGGGGGGATGTGCTGACGGCAGAACCCAATATTGCCATTGAAACGCAGTCGCACTATCGCCCCAGCGACCCGGAGTATCCCAAACAGTGGTATCTCAACCAT
>DATNOW010000325.1:0-7522 GCA_036703515.1 Chroococcidiopsis sp. | reverse complement strand
ACCCGCTAACCCTGCCCCAGCGATCGCAACCCGCATGTAGTGCTCTACCTTCGACGTGTTTTAATCATTTCTTCTCAATTATTATATGTTGCAATCCTGTTACATTTCGACCTTTTCAACTCAGAGTCTCCACAAAAGTCTCCAGAAAAGTCTAAACAAACATGACGCAATGGGCGATCGCCCATTGCGCTAACCGCGAAGCCTATTGGTATTCCTGGAGCCCAGTCGCCGCTCTGTAAGGAATTAGCGGGGGATTATCGGGAAAATAGTTGGGGGACTGCGGGGAAAATATTCAGGGGATCGCCGGAAAATATTCAGGGGAGATTTCCTAGTCCCGAAGCTGGCGATCTCGCCAAAATCACACTTAACCGGGCTCGATATTAAGTACGACCGATTTCCCAATCCGTTGATACTGCTGGGCTTGGCGTTCATTCACCAGCGTAATCGAGAATACGTGCATCCCCCAGCGGAGCGCATAGGTTTCAGCAAAACCTCTGGCTGCTAACTCTGAAGGGGCTTGAATCAGCAAATCGTTTGCCAGCTCTGCGGTGCCAACAAAGGTGAATTCAGCGAGATACATAGGACAAAAGACTGCGCTAAACACGTCTCAGATAGGATTTCAAGTAGGGTTGTCGGAGGATAAAACGAAGCCTCTCACACCACATCCCGCCGCGCCGCAGCAGATGGATGACCTAAGCTATCTTGTCGTTGCCTGTCGTTGAGTAATCTTGTCGTTACGCTAGCTAGTCGTTACGCCACGAGTCTGTACCACGAGTCCATAAATCACTTTGAGTATTACAGCTCGCTTTGGCTCAGTCCCTCCGTGCCGCAATAAATTTCATCGGAACTTAATGTAAAGACAGCAGGGGTTCACTGTCTGCGGTTCCCGTCTTGGATAGCCCGTCTTGGATTGCCCGTCTTGGATTGCCCGGAACCCCATCCAGTAAGGGATCATGAATAATTCGTGAATCAATTCATGAACCAATGGGCTTAGGGCCGATAACGGGCAGTAGAGTGGAACTGTGGGTAGTGTGCCCACGGCAGCCGATATTTTCAACCAATCGAGAGCCTGACTATGTCGCACTCGTCGCCGCAACAATCTGCCATGCGCAAAGGCCCCTTTATTCTCGGCACTTTGCGAGATACCGACGTGTATTGGATGCAAACCATCGGCAAAACTGAGCAGATTCCCGCTGGCACCGTCATCATCGCAGAAGGCACCCCGCTCAACACATTTTATATTGTGCTGCTGGGCACGCTCAGCGTTTCGGTCGCAGCCCAAGACCATCGCGAAATTGCGCGGCTGGGGATTGGCGAAGTCTTAGGGGAAATGTCGTTTGTGGATGCGCGCCTATCGGCCGCACAGGTCACTACCCTCGAAAATTCGCTGCTGCTATCGATTCCCCACCAAAAGCTGGCGCTCAAACTGGAAGAAGATGAGGGGTTTGCGTCACGGTTTTATCGAGCGATCGCCATGTTTTTGTCGAGCCGTCTGCGCAGCGCCGTGGTGCAGTTTGACTCCTCTGATTCCGCCTTAAGCGATTCCGCCTTAGAGTCCCCCTTAAACAATTCCCCTGCAACGTCCGCCTAAAACGGGATAGCCTGTCTTAGCCGGTCTATCCGTCCGCGATCGCCGGCCCTCGGTCTCCCCAAAACAGCAGCGCTATCCCAAGGGTCACAGTTCGCCAATATTCACGTTTCATGAACGAAGCGTTAGAAGTTCGGCACAATACCGGCGCTACAGGGGATGATAGAAGCCATAGAGCTACGCACCGGAGCGACATTGTGACTCCATTAGCTCGTTTCATTTTGATTTCCTAGGTTGTTGATTCCATGACCCTGAGATACGCTTACTTTCCTGGCTGTGTAGCCCAGGGCGCTTGCCGAGAACTCTACCAATCGACCAATGCCCTCACCCAAGCGCTGGGGATTGAGCTAATTGAACTCAAAAAAGCCTCCTGCTGCGGCTCTGGGACGTTTAAGGAAGATTCGCAACTGCTCGAAGATACCGTCAATGCCCGCAACATCGCCTTAGCCGAAAGCCTAAATCTGCCGCTGCTCACCCATTGCAGCACGTGCCAAGGGGTGCTAGGTCATGTCGATGAGCGGCTCAAAGATGCTCAGCAAAACGATGTTGCCTATCTCGATCAGGTCAATGGATTCCTCAAAAAAGAAGGCTGTTCGCCCTACCAAGGCAGCACAGAGGTCAAACACTTGCTCTGGGCGCTGGTGGGAGATTTTGGCTTAGAGGCCCTCCAGCAGCGGGTCACCCAAAAATTGTCGGGCTTGAACTGCGCCGCTTTCTATGGCTGCTATCTGCTGCGGGGACAGAAACACCTGCCCTACGATGATCCCCACAGCCCAGAGTCGATGGAAAATGTGTTTCGGGCCGTAGGGGCCAACCCTATCTACTATCGCGGGCGCACCCAGTGCTGCGGCTGGCCGCTGTCGAGCTATGCTACTGAGCTGTCGTTCCAGATGGCGGGTGGGCATCTACAGGAGGCGATCGCCGCCGGGGCCGATTGCTTAGTCACCCCTTGCCCCCTCTGTCACCTCAACCTTGACTCGCGTCAGCCCGAAGTCGAGAAAGTGATAGGGCGATCGCTTGGGCTGCCCGTGCTGCACCTACCCCAGCTTGTCGCCTTGGCCCTGGGGGTGAGCCCAAGCCAGCTCGGCCTCGATCGCCACATCGTCTCCACTCGCCCTGTGCTCGAAAAATTGGGGCTGGTCTAACGAGGAGTAGTCTCAAGCATCTCAAAGCCAGACTGGTCTCAATACTCGCTTTGAAGCCGAACTTCAAGGTAGGACTTCAAGGCGGGTCGCTAGGCAATTGCGCGGAAGGCGATCGCCCTCAGGGCTAAATGCGGGCATTCAGCATTCCCGTAAGATTACCCTATGCTTTTGACTGCCCTGCGGCCGAAGTGATCAAAATCATGAACGTTCTTTGTAGATCTGGGTAACCTGTAGCTAATGACTTGGCAATTTCGGTCGAACCCCGGCTTCTTTAAACAGCATTAATGGCGGTTTGAAGATTCAGTGAACTCACCAAGGTGAGCTCCTAGGTCTCTCAAAACTTCTGTTAAGTTGCTATACAGCTTCGGTGAAACTACGGCAACGCTGACAAACGCTAGCTCCCCGGTTAGTCTATGACCCTAGGCGACATCGTCTCGACTTCTAGCACTAATGACCGATAGCGCAGGGGTTCGGATTTGCCTAATTTAGCGACACACAGAGTAAAACTATGCGAATTTTGGTCACTGGTGGTGCAGGGTTTATTGGCTCTCACCTGATCGATCGCCTGATGGAACAAGGCCATGACGTCATCTGTTTAGACAATTTCTACACCGGGCACAAGCGCAATGTGCTCAAGTGGATGGGAAATCCCTATTTCGAGTTAATCCGTCATGATATCACAGAACCCATTCGATTAGAAGTTGATCAAATTTATCACCTTGCCTGCCCCGCATCGCCAGTCCACTATCAATACAACCCCGTCAAAACCATTAAAACGAATGTGATGGGAACGTTGAATATGTTGGGTCTGGCCAAGCGCGTCAAGGCAAGATTTTTTTTGGCCTCTACGTCTGAAGTTTACGGTGACCCAGAGGTTCATCCCCAAACCGAAGACTACCGGGGTAGCGTCAACCCCATCGGCATTCGCAGTTGCTATGACGAAGGCAAGCGGGTTTCAGAAACCTTGGCCTTCGACTACCACCGCCAAAATGATGTTGAAATTCGGGTGGCGCGCATTTTCAACACCTATGGCCCCCGCATGCTCGAAAACGACGGTCGCGTTGTCAGCAATCTGATTGTCCAAGCGCTCCGCGGCAAACCGCTCACTGTCTATGGCGACGGTTCCCAAACCCGCAGCTTTTGCTATGTGTCCGATTTGGTCGAAGGCTTCATCCGCCTGATGAACAATGACTACACCGGCCCGGTCAATCTGGGCAACCCCGATGAATACACCATCCTAGAGCTGGCCAATGCAGTTCAGCAGATGATCAACCCAGATTCAGCCATCAAGTTTGAACCGCTGCCACAGGACGACCCGCGGCGTCGTAAGCCTGACATTACCCGAGCTAAGACTTGGCTCGATTGGCAGCCTACTGTGCCGTTGCAGGAAGGGTTAAAACGCACGGTAGATGATTTTCGGAGTCGGATTGGCGATCGCCAAATCGAGACCGTTTCTCAGTAGCCCCCTTATTGTTGCTGAGTGTCTTCGCTGCCCCGATTGGTTGGCATCTCACATACTCTTGTCTGGAAGGAGAAATACTCTATGCGCGTTTGTGTAATCGGTACAGGTTATGTCGGTTTAGTGACTGGGGTCTGTTTGGCTACGATTGGCCACGATGTCATTTGCGTGGACAACAACGAAGAGAAAGTAAAGCTGATGCAGTCAGGGCAATCTCCGATCTATGAGCCTGGCCTGTCTGAACTGATGAAATCTTGTATTGACGACGGTCGGATTCGGTTTACCGCCGACCTCGGAGCAGGCGTTTCCCATGGAGAGATTTTGTTTATCGCAGTGGGCACTCCTGCGCTGCCCAATGGCGAGAGCGATACCCGCTATGTCGAAGCGGTCGCCCGCGGCATCGGTGCCAACCTCAACGGCGGCTACAAAGTGATCGTCAACAAGTCCACCGTGCCCATCGGGTCAGGCGACTGGGTGCGGATGATTGTGTTAGACGGTGTGGCTGAGCGCCAAGCCTCTCTCGTCACCGCTGGCAGCGAACCCGCCGCCGCCGACACCAAGACTGACTTTGATGTGGTCAGCAACCCTGAGTTTTTGCGCGAAGGCTCTGCGGTCTATGACACCTTTAACCCCGACCGGATTGTGTTGGGCAGCAACGGTGCCCGCGCCATCGCGCTGATGAAAGAGCTGTATGCGCCAATTGTCTCGCGCCAGTTTGCCGAAGACAAAACTGCGCCGACGGTGCCCGTTGTGGTGACCGATCTAAGCTCAGCAGAAATGGTGAAGTACGCGTCGAATGCGTTTTTGGCCACCAAGATTAGCTTTATCAATGAAGTCGCTAACATTTGCGATCGCGTCGGAGCCGATGTCACCCAGGTGGCCAAAGGCATCGGGCTCGATTCCCGCATCGGCAGCAAGTTCCTCCAGGCCGGTCTGGGCTGGGGCGGTTCTTGCTTCCCCAAAGATGTGTCAGCGCTGATTCATACCGCTGATGACTACGGCTACGAGAGCCAACTGCTCAAGGCCGCTGTGGAAGTCAACCGTCGCCAGCGCTTGCTGGTGATCGAGAAGCTCCAGCAAGTGCTGAAAATTTTGAAAGGTAAAACCGTCGGCTTGCTGGGTCTGACCTTTAAGCCCGACACCGACGACCTGCGCGATGCCCCAGCCCTCGACATGATCGAGCAGCTGACCCGCCTTGGTGCCAAGGTCAAAGCCTACGACCCGATCATTTCCCAAACGGGGATGCGCCATGGCTTGTCGAATGTGATTGTGGAAACGGACCCTGAGCGGCTAGCTGATGGTTGCGACGCGCTGGTGTTGGTGACGGATTGGGAACAATTCAGCAACCTCGACTACGCCAAAATGTCGAAGCTGATGAACAACCCGGTGATGGTCGATGGGCGTAATTACCTCGACCGCGAAGCTCTAGAAGCCATCGGCTTCCGCTACGTCGGCATCGGTCGATAGAGCCGGATCCAAGTTCAACGATCATTCTAGTTCAACGAAGAAACGAGTTTAACAGCACAGCAGAAGGGTAGAGCGTGACTCTACCCTTTTTCTTTTGGGCCGGAGAGGCGATCGCCAGCCTCAACCCCGAGCCAATCGGATCCGCACCAGAGCCGCTATAGTGTTGTCAACATGTGTTATCCACATAGCGCAACAGACGAGGGACAGCAGGCAAGGGCATGGCGCGGACTCCGACGCTAAAATTTGATCGCGGCACGTTGATTTTGCATCCGCCCCCCCGAGGCAAAGCTTGGGTTGATTTTGCCACCTGGGATGACCGGGTGGAGCGGTTTCGGATTGCGGCGATGCACTACCGGGCTTTAGTAGAAACGCTGCAAGCCGACGGCACGGCCTTTAATGATGACGCCAAAGCTTTTCAGCCGCTGACGCTCACCTGTCGGATGGAGCGCGAGCCCTATCCCCACCAAGCCGAGGCGCTGCAAGCGTGGATTACAGCGGGGCGACAGGGGGTGGTGGTGCTGCCGACGGCGGCGGGCAAAACCTATCTGGCCCAGCTGGCGATGCAGGCGACGCCGCGCAGCACGCTGATTACGGTGCCGACCCTTGATTTGATGCACCAGTGGTATGCCCACCTGCTGGCGGCATTTCCTGATGCGGAGGTAGGGCTGTTGGGTGGGGGTTCACGCGATCGCACCGCTATTTTGGTCGCCACCTACGACAGTGCCGCCATCCATGCCGAAACCTTGGGCAACCGCTATGGGCTGCTGATCTGCGATGAGTGTCACCATCTGCCCAGCGACTTTAACCGGGTGATTGCCGAATATGCGATCGCCCCCTATCGGCTGGGATTAACAGCCACCCCCGATCGCTCTGACGGGCGGCATGGCGATCTCGATACGCTGTTGGGCAAAGTCGTCTACCATCGCACGGCCGAGGAACTGTCGGGGGGTGCTTTGGCAAGCCACGATATCGTCCAGATTAAGGTGAAGCTGTCGCAGCAGGAACGCGATCGCTACGACAAGCTCATGGCTACGCGCAATGCCTTTTTAGAACAGGCGCGCATCTGGCTCGGCACCATGGAAGGCTGGCAGCGCTTTGTCCGCGCTAGCGCTCAGTCGCAGGCGGGGCGGCGGGCTATGCTGGCCCATCGTGAAGCACGGGCGATCGCCCTCGGCACCGAAGGCAAGCTTCGAGTATTGGCCGATCTGCTGGCCCAGCATCACCCGGCCCAAACCCTGATCTTCACCAACGACAACGCCACGGTTTATCGGATTTCCCAAGAGTTTTTGATTCCGGCGCTGACCCACCAAACCCCAGTCAAAGAGCGCCACGACATCCTGCAACGGTTTCGCGCAGGTGATTACACCGTGCTCGCAGCCTCCCACGTCCTCAACGAAGGGGTGGATGTGCCCGAAGCCAGCATCGCCATTTTGCTGTCGGGCACCGGCTCCACCCGCGAATATATCCAGCGACTCGGGCGCGTCTTGCGCAAAGGCAGCGGCCAAAAACAGGCTATTCTCTACGAAGTCATCGCCGAAGAAACCAGCGAAGAAGGCGTCTCGCGACGACGTCAGCCCAAACCCCAGCGGGCCAATCCCAACCCTCAACTAGAACTCGTTCCCCCCACATCGGCCTATGACAAATTCCTGATCCCCACCCGCAAAGCGGCCGACTCCCCTGCCCGCTACGGCAACCCTTTCAGCCAGGATGATGCCTCTCCAACCGATGAAGGGTGAGTGCTGTCATCATAGAAAGCGAAGGCGAAAACGAACGATCACCGTGCCCACCCCGATGAGCAAATCTAAAAAGCAAGACAAACCCCTGACTGGCAATGCCCTCGTTAAAGAAGTCTGCCGCCGCATT
>DATNOW010000324.1:0-2286 GCA_036703515.1 Chroococcidiopsis sp. | reverse complement strand
GAGCTGAACGCCGCCGCTGGTGGTATGTTCACCCGTTTCAAATTGCCCTGCTAAGCGTTGGGATACGGTCGTTGCGGGGGCAGAGGCCATGGCTTCTGCCGGGGTGGCAGACGACTCGACCGCAGGGCTAGATTCGACCGCAGGGCTGGCCGCGACCGAAGATGCGGCGCTATCGGTAGCGCTATCGGCCGGGGATGTTTGCGTACAGGCTGCGATCGCCACCGTTGCGATCGCCACTAACCCCAAAAATGTGACTCGTTTCATCCTACGCTCCATCTTGCAAATCCCGTGCAAATCACAACTGCATCGATTGTGGAATAGATGGATGAGCTAAAAATGAGCGCTGCATGAGGAGTTCTGGGGAACTGGCTGAAAAAACAGGGTCAATCGATCCGTTCCATGGGCGTAATCTTGGGATCGACAATCTTGCGGCCCATGCCGGGAAAGTTAATCGCCAGACAAATTTTGTTGCCCGCCCCAAAGATATGCGTCACATGCCCGGCCCCAAACGCCTTATGAACGACGCGATCGCCCACCGTCCAGTCATTTTCATGGGAGCCGGGCAAGTCGGTCGTTTGTCGCTTTAGCTCCCGACGGGGCGAAGTCATCTTTTTGGGAATCGACGTAATCGCATTGCTGGCCAGCAAATCTTTGGGCAACTCTGCTAAAAACAGCGATGGGCTAGCCGGTTCCCGCGAGCCATACAGTCGGCGCTCTTGGGCAAACGAGATAAACAGCCGCTCTTTGGCGCGGGTAATGCCCACATAGCAAAGCCGCCGCTCTTCTTCTAGCGACTTAGGATCTTCCAGCGAGCGGAAGTTGGGGAATAACCCTTGCTCCACGCCCACCAAAAACACCACCGGAAACTCTAGCCCCTTCGAGGAATGCAGCGTCATCAGCGACACCTTATCTTGCCCCTCGTCGGTTTTGTCGGCGTCAGAGGCGAGGGACGCATTGGCCAAAAACATCGGCAAACTGGCGGCTTCGTTTTCTTCTTCAAACTGCAACACCGCGTTATAAAGCTCTTGGACGTTGCCCAGTCGGTCGTTGGCCTCGTCAGTGTCTTGATTTTTGAGGTCTTCCACATAGAGCGAGTCAAGCAGCACGCCCTGGACGATCTGCGAGGCGGGTAGGGTGTCCATTTGCTGTCGCCACTTTTGAATGATGTCGACAAACCCCATCACCGCTTTAGCCGATCGCCCGCCTAGGGTCTGCACCGAGGTTTCATCGGTCAAGATTTGCCACAGGGGCACGTTTAGCTCTTGAGACGCCTGCTTGATTCGATCGATGGTGGTTTTGCCAATGCCCCTGCGGGGCACGTTGATGACGCGCTCAATGCTGAGGCTATCGTCGGGGTTGGCGATCGCCCGTAGGTAGCCCAACACGTCCTTAATTTCCTTGCGGTCATAAAACCGCAGCCCGCCGACAATGTTGTATGGAATCGAATAGCGCGCCAGCACCTCCTCAAACGCCCGCGACTGGGCATTGGTGCGGTAGAGGATGGCAAAATCTTTGAAATTGAGTTCAGAATTATTGAGCTGCAAATTGCGAATTTGGTTGATCACAAATTGCGCTTCGGCACTCTCATCATCGGCGCGATACAAGAAAATCGACTCCCCTTCCCCCCGCGTCGCCCGCAACACCTTATCGATGCGCTCGGTGTTGTTTTCAATCAGGTGGTTGGCCGCTTCTAAAATATTTTCGGTCGAGCGATAGTTTTCTTCTAGCTTGACCATGGTGCGGGTGTCATCATCAGGCAGGCCATCGCCAAAATCCTGCTGAAAATTCATCAGAATGGTGAAATCTGCTGCCCGAAACGAGTAAATCGACTGATCCGCATCTCCGACCACAAAAATCGAGCGATAGTCCCACTGTTTGAACGTGCGCGAATCTGCCCCATTCGTCACCAGCATCCGAATCAGGTCATACTGCGTGCGGTTGGTGTCTTGGTATTCGTCAACCAAAATGTGGCGAAAGCGGCGATGCCAGTAGTCCAGCACCTGCTCATTTTGGCGGAATAGCTGCACCGGAATCAAAATCAGATCATCAAAATCAAGGGCATTGTTCGCCGCTAGCTGCTTTTGATATTCCGAATAGACATTGGCGATCGTGCGCCCGCGAAAATTGGGCTGTTCGCGCTCTAGGTCTTCGGGCGTCAGCCCTTGGTTTTTGGCATTGCTAATGGCATAGCGCACCGATCGCGGCTCGAACTTTTTGTCGTCTAAATTGAGCTGATTGACGACAATATTTTTGACTAAGCTTTGCGTATCCGATTCGTCAAAAATA
>DATNOW010000323.1:0-7357 GCA_036703515.1 Chroococcidiopsis sp. | reverse complement strand
CACCAACTGGAGTTTCCGATTGATGGGCAAAAGCATTTTGTGCAGGTGACGCCGATTGTGGATGAGCTAGGGATTGATTGGCTGTTGGTGGTCGTCGTCCCCGAATCTGACTTTATGGCCCAAATTCAGGCCAACACCCGCACTACAATTTTGCTGTGTTTGGTATCGTTAGCGATCGCCACCGGCCTCGGCATCATCACTACCCGCTATATCACCCGCCCCATCCAACAGCTCAGCGATCAGTCCAAACGAGTCACCGAAGCGCTACAAAAAAGCCACAGCGCCCCGATCGAAGTCCTCACCTTATCAGCCAATCAGCTCGGCCCTGTGCAAGAAGTCGCTACCCTATCGGCCTCATTCCAGCGCATGGCCGCAGAACTCAACCAGGCCTTTGATGCGCTTCAGCAAACCAACGAAGCCTTAGAAGAACGCGTACAGCAGCGCACCCTCGACTTAGCCCAGGCCAAAGAGCAAGCTGAAGCCGCCAACCACGCCAAGAGCGAATTTTTAGCCAACATGAGCCACGAATTGCGCACGCCCCTAAGCGCTATTTTGGGCTTTGTGCAGTTGATGCATCGCAACTCTGTCTCTGCCCAAACCGCCAAAGAATACCTAGAAGTGATCAGCCACAGCGCCGAACATCTGCTAGAGCTAATCAACGATGTCCTCGATCTGTCCAAAATTGAAGCCGGTAATATCACCCTCAACCTGACCAACTTTGACCTCCACGCCCTGCTCAACCGGCTGCATGAGATGTTTTGGCCCCGCAGCCAGCGGCAGGGCCTATCGCTGCAAATCGACTGGGCCGATGAGGTGCCGCAGTATGTTTGCAGCGACGAAAAAAAAGTGCGGCAAATTTTGATCAACCTGATTGGCAACGCCCTGAAGTTTACAAAAACCGGCAGCATTACGGTGACGGCTTTAGTAATAGCCCCGGACGATCCGGCATCCCCACCCCTGCACCCACCCACCCTCCCCGAAACCCGGCCCGACAGTCCCCCAGTCTGGCTTTACATCGAAGTGCAAGACACCGGCATGGGCATTCCCCCGCAGCAGCTAGAAACGATTTTTGCCTCCTTTAATCAACTCCATCCCGAAACTGAAGGCACCGGCTTAGGGCTAACCATTAGCCGCCAATTTGCCCACCTGCTGGGCGGCCAGCTAACGGTTCAAAGCCAAGTGGGGCAAGGCAGCACCTTTACCCTAGAGATCCCGATGCAGCCTGTGGAGGCCACGGCCATTCCCACCGAGGTACCCCGCCAACGGGCGATCGCCCTGGCCCCAGGACAACCCACCTACCGAATTTTGGTCGTGGATGACCGCTGGAGCAATCGCCAATTTTTAATCAAACTGTTGGAGCCTTTTGGCTTTGAACTGCGGGAAGCCGCCAACGGCAAAGAGGGCGTTGAAATCTGGCGCGACTGGCACCCCCACCTGATTTGGATGGATATGCGCATGCCCGTCATGCATGGCTATGAAGCCGCCCAGCAGATCAAATCTCACATTGACGGCCAAGCCACGGTGATTATCGCCCTCACCGCCAGCGTCTTTGAAGAACAGCGCCAGATTGTGCTGGCCTATGGCTGCGACGACTTTATTCGCAAACCCGTTAAGGAACATGTGATTTTCGATAAGTTGACCGAACATCTCGGTATTGTTTTTGTATACGAAGATACTCCTTTGCCGGTTGAACCCTTGCTTTCCAGTGCTCCCCTACAACCCGCAGCCCTCAAGGTTATGCCTACCGAATGGCTCCAACACTTAAAGCAAGCCGCAACCATTGCCAAACCTGGAGCAATCTTAGCGTTGATTGACCAAATCCCGCCCCACGAAGCAACCTTGGCGGCCGAACTGCGGCGCATGGTTGACCAATACCAGTTAGGGGCCATCATTCAATTAGTTGATACGGCGACCCACCATGAGGCATGAGCTGTTTGCTGATCGCATTCCCGAGATCCTGATTGCCGATGACACCTTAGATTCACTGCGGCTGTTGTCGAATGCGCTCTCGGGTCAAGGCTATGACGTCCGCAGTGTGACCAGCGGTATGTTGGCGATCGCCTCCGTACAGGCGGCCCTGCCCGACCTGATCTTGCTCGACATCAAAATGCCCGATCTGAGCGGCTATGAAGTCTGCCAGCGGCTCAAGGCCGATCCCAAAACCCAAGAGATTCCGATCATCTTCATCAGCGCCCTCAACGAAACCTTTGATAAGGTAGCGGCCTTTCAAGCCGGTGGTGTTGACTACATCACCAAGCCATTCCAAATCGAAGAAGTGCTGGCCCGAGTGCAAAATCAACTGGCTCTGCGGTTTTCGCTAACGCAACTGCATCAGCTCAACATCGCCCTCGAACAGCGGGTGCAAGAACGCACGGCCGAACTGCAAGCCGTCAACCAAACCCTGACCCAGGAAGTATTAGAGCGGCGGCAGATTGAACACGATCTGCGGGAGAGCGAAGAAAAGTTTCGGCAAATTTCAGAAACCATTCAGTCGATCTTTTGGCTCACTGACTTTGATCCACAGTCTGTCCAAGAAACTGAAATGCGCTACGTTAGCCCGGCCGTCGAGCAGATCTGGGGGCAGTCGCGAGAAACCTTCTATCGAGATCCCCAAGCCTGGACTGACAGCATCCATCCTGACGATCGCGATCGCGTCATCACGGCCTTTTTGACCCAAGCCCACCTTGGCCAATATGACGAAGAATATCGCATCATCCGCCCCGACGGCAGCATTCGCTGGATTCACGATCGCGGCTTCCCGATTCATAACGAAAACGGCGAAGTCTATCGGCTCACAGGCGTAGGCGAAGACATTACGGCCAAAGTGCAGGCCGAATTAGAGCGCGATCGCTTCTTTAACCTCTCCCTTGATTTACTATTTATCGCCGATAATCAGGGCCAGCTCAAACGCTTAAACCCAGCGTGGCAAGCGACCCTAGGCTATTCTTGCCCAGAGTTAGTCGAGCAGTCTTTTTTAGATATCATCCATCCCGAAGACCTGCCCATTGCCCAACAAGCCCTGCAACGGTTGCTGCACGGCGAAGATGTCAACGAAGTCGAAATCCGCTGCCGCTGTGCCAACGGCACCTACGTCTGGATTGCCTGGAACGCCGTACTGTTTCTGCAAGAAAACCTGATCTACGGCGCAGGGCGCGACATCTCCCAGCGCAAAGCGTCAGAATCGCGGCTGATGCATGAAACGCTGCACGATGCCTTGACCGGATTGGCCAATCGCCCCTGCTTTATGGAACGCTTGCAGCTCGCGATTAAACAACAGCGGCGCTATCAAACCAGTTGCTTTGCCGTCCTTTTTATTGACCTAGATGGCTTCAAAAGCGTCAACGACACCCTCGGCCATGGGGTCGGCGATCAGCTGTTAATTCGCGTCTCGCAACTGCTACTCGAAACCGTGCGCGAAGTTGATTCTGTGGCCCGCCTAGGCGGAGATGAATTCACCATTTTGCTAGAAAACATCCAGCAGCCCCAAGAAGTCACCGACATCGCCGAGCGCATTCAAGAAAAACTTGGCCCTGCCCTCAGCATTGGGCACCACGACATTTTCACCAGCGCCAGCATCGGAATCGTGATCGGCACCCCCCACTATCAGCACGTTGCCGATATTATTCGCGATGCCGACATCGCCATGTACCAGGCCAAAGCCAATGGCAAAGCGCGCTACGCCGTATTTGACAGCACCATGTATGCCGCCACGCTGCGTCAGGTAGAAATCGAAACCCACCTGCGCCACGCCATCCTCAACCACGAACTGGAAATTCACTACCAGCCCATCGTCAGCCTCCGAACCGAAATGGGACTAGAAGGATTTGAGGTCTTATTGCGATGGCGGCATCCCCAAAGAGGACTGGTTCCAGCCTATGAATTTATCCCGATTGCCGAAGAGACCGGGCTGATTAATGCGATCGGCGAATGGGCGCTGCAAGAAGCCTGCCTCCAGTTCAGCCATTGGCAACAGCTTTGGCCCGATTTTGCCAAGCTATACCTGAGCGTCAACATTTCTGGCCGTCAACTGCGCGAACCATCACTGCTGCAAACCCTCGACCGGATGCTAGAAGAAACTCTAATTCCGGTCAACTGCCTGCGGTTTGAAATTACCGAAAGCAGCCTGATCAAAAATACTCACATTGCCACTCAGCTCTTAGAACGGATGCAGATCCGGGGTATTCAGGTCAGCCTAGACGACTTTGGCACGGGCTTTTCTTCCCTCAGCTACCTGCATCAGTTCCCCATTAACACGATTAAAATCGATCGCTCCTTCGTCAATGTCTTGCTGCATGGCGAAAAAGAGCGCAGTATCATCCAGTCGATTGTGGCACTCGCCAAGACACTGGGCATTGCCACGATCGCTGAAGGCATTGAAACCCGACAGCAGCTAGAGGCCCTTCAGGCTTTGGGATGTGAATCGGGGCAAGGATTTTTCTTTTCGCGCCCCATGACTCATACTCAACTGGAAGCGTTTTTAACCAAAACCTGTCAGCAATGCCCGTTGCGCCATATCTGCTTTACTGAGTGCTACCGGGTTGCCGCGCATTAAATCAGGCAGATATTAAATCAGGCGGACATCATTCACATGAGCAATGCCCATGATGTCAAACGCCTGATTTTTTTACAGACCACAATTCGTCAGAGATCAAAACTCCTTAGAGATCAGAACTCTTTAGAGATCAAAACTCTTTAGAGATCACAAACTACAGACCAAACCAGCCGTCAGCTTCGACTAAGCTGCAACGCCTCTTTGGTAGTGGCGTTCTTCTAGCCAGATGCGCATTTCGGCTTCTGATACGTCATTCAGCGCTTGGTCGGTTTTAGGATCATAGGCGTGCCACAGGGTTTGCCCATTAGCATCTTCGGTGCGCCAAACGTGGGGTTCATCGGTGGCAGACAAATGGGCGATCGCCGTTTGCCATAGGTTATTGAATGTCTCTGCCCAACGGTGGCGAGGGGGGTTGGGGCTGCGGTAGGCCCGCTCTAAGGTATGAACGTCATGCCAGCTTAATTGCGATTTCATAATGCGTATCCTTCACTAACTTGGTCTGATAGATTTAGTCTATAAAACCGTAGCGTAAGATACAAAAAGTAGGTTGAATGACTACCATGAGTAGATTCGATGGAATAGATGCCTGACGATCATAAACCGCCAAACCACTCATAGCCTTGATCTTCCCAGTAACCCTGGCGATCGCCTAGGTCAGTAGTAAAAATAATCCGCGTCACCCACTTGCTCAGCTTATAGCCCAACTTAATCGGGGTTGCCAGCCGCAGCGGTGCGCCATTATCAACTGACAGCGGCTGCCCATTTTTTTGGTAGGCCATGAGGGTTTGGGGATGCATCGCAGAGGCCAGATCCCAGCTTTCATAGTAGCCATCGGCCGACTGGAAGTAGACATAGCGGGCTCCTGCCTTGGGTCGGGCTAACAGGGCAAGATCGCGCAGCCGCACTCCGCCCCACTGCACGATCGCTGCCCAGCCTTCGACACAGACATGGCGCATCACCACCGAGGTCAGCGGCATGGCTTGCAGGTCAGCCATGCGAAGCTGCATCGGCTGCTCCACAGCTCCCTCAATGGCAAGCTGAAAGCTGAGCGGGTCGATCTGCGGCGTCGCGTCAAAGGTATTGATCAGCAGCTTATCGGGTTCGATAGCGCTGATCGGATATTCGGGGACGAGGGACTGGGGGCGCAGCAGCCATTCTTCCACGCGCTGATTGATCGGCTCAAAGGTCTGATTCAGCTCTTTAGAAAAAATCGAGGAGCCACAGCCGCTGAGCAGCAATCCGCCGCCCGATAGACCCGACAGTTGCAGCAGGCGACGACGCGTTAACAAACGGCGGGGTGGTTCAGAGAATTGCATAGGGTTTGATGGCAACTATTACAAATTAGGTAAACTGCAAATCAGGTAAACTGCAAATTAAGTAAACTGCAAATTAGGTAAACTGCAAATTAGGTAAACATCGACTTGATCAGGCGGAACTGACCGACTTTGAGAGCCAGTAGCGAATGCACTAGGGTAAAGAAAACAACCACGGGCACAGTCAAAAAATGAACGGTGCGGAGGATTTGCCAACTGCCAAATAGCCCCGACAGCCAGTGCAACTGGGCCGGTTTATACATCGCTAAACCAGAGGCGATCGCTAGCAGCAGGATGGGAATGATCGCGGTATAGGCCAGTCGGTGCCAGCTATAGGTTTTGCGCTTGGGATTTTGCCCCGTTTGGATGGCCTGAATATCGCCAGCCGAAACAAAGCGACGCTTCCAGCGGCGGCTGATCACAATAAACAGGCCATAAAACAGCAGGTTTAAGGAATAGACCCACATCATGGCAAAATGCCAGTGCCGCCCACCCGCCAGCCAGCCACCCAGCACAAATAAATCGGGAAAATGCCATCCGGCCCGCCCACCAAACACCGGGTTGGCATTATAAATTTGCAGCCCGCTGGCGATCATCAACAGCAAACTAATGATGTTGACCCAGTGAAATAGTTTGGCCAACAGCGCCTGGGTAGGGACAGGCAACGGTCTTTTAGGACGACGGATCAACTCGGAAGAACTATCAGCAGAACTCATAGAAAAACTCGTCAACGCTATAGAGTGCGAGGGTGTAAGAATTAACTTGGGGATTGCATTTATATAAAGTCTGGAATTTTCAGGCTGGAATCGATCAGCAAAAATCACCCCTAAAGCGGTAACGCGGGAAACAGCGGCGCTAGCCAAAGCTGAATGCGAATATCCCAGCCCAGCAGAATGGCGATCGCCGTACTGACCACCATCGCCCCCCCGACCCGCTGCAATAGCCCACTGTGAGGCCGCAAACTGCGCAAGCGACAGTTCAGATAGCGGCCGCCATAGGCAACCAGCAGCATCGGCACGCTGGCCCCAACACCATACAGCAGCAGCAGCACAAACGCGCCAACCACCTGACGATCGACGGCCGCCAATACCAAAATGCTGCCTAATACGGGGCCCGCACAGGGTGTCCACAGCAGCCCCAACTGCGTACCCAGCCAAAATTCGCCCACCAGCCCTACGCGTTCAGGCGTTTTGACGGGGCCAATGGGCACATAGCTCAACAGCCGATAGCTTAGGCGCGGAAACAGAGCAAACAGCCCAATAATCAACAGTAGGGCGATCGCCACAGTTCTCAACAGATCGGCTAATTGGGTAAACCACTGGGCCGTAATACCCAGCAAACTGCCGGCTAGGGCAAACCCGGCAATTAACCCCAACACCAGCGCCACCGGGCCATAGCGATGGGATTGCAGCGATCGCCCGACAATAACTGGCAAAATCGGCAAAATACAAGGCGACATCACCGTTAACAAGCCGCCCAGCAGCGCCAGCCC
>DATNOW010000322.1:0-4351 GCA_036703515.1 Chroococcidiopsis sp. | reverse complement strand
GCCTACTGGATTACGCGCTGGGGCTGCCATCAGGTCACCCTCGACGACGATGTGGCCTCGCGAGAGGTGCGCATGGGCTATGGCATCTACCGCGAGGCGTTGCGCCATCCCGGCTCGGGTTCGCTGGTGCAGGCCTTGGGCATGAGCGCGTCATCGATGCTGCACCCCACCGTGCAGCGCTTTATCTTGGATGAAGATGGCGTCTTTTTGCTCTGTACCGACGGGCTCAGCGATAACGATCGGATTGACGAATGCTGGGAAGCCGAGATTTTGCCCTTGCTCGATGGCAAAACTGACGTCGCCAGCGTCAGCCAGCGGCTGATTGCGATCGCCAACAGCCGCAACGGGCACGATAACGTCACGGTAGGGTTACTCCACATCCAGGTGAATGGAGCGGCGATGACGCCCACCGAGGCGCTGGCCTTCGCCCAGCAAGCCCAAACGGAGGTCGCCGCTGCCCCTAGCCCTGCGCCGTCGGGCACGCCTATCACCGCGCCCCCACCCGATGACCCCGACCTGCCCCGCCGGGACACGCTCAACCTGTCACCGCCCAGCGGCACCCAGCTATTGCCTGCCCAGGGCAGCAAGCCGCCCAGCCTATTGGGGACGGTGCTGGGGATTTTGCTGCTGCTGGGGATGGCGGGGGTGTTGGGCTATCTCCTGGTGCCCTCCCTGCGGGGTCTGGTGGATCCGCTGATTGGGCTTGCCCCTGTGCCCAGCCCCAGCCAGCCCACGCCGTCGGTGGCCCCGAGCGGATCGTCCCGCAGCCTCAATGCGCCTTCCCTGGTGCAGTTGCGCACCGCCGATGCCACCGCAGGGGCTAGCAATGTCGATTTGGTGCTGGCGATCGCCCCCCCCGCGGCCCAGTCCGCCCCGGTTTCGCCGACTCCGGTTTCGCCTAACCCCGCTTCACCGAGCCCGGTTTCGCCTACGCCGCCTGCCCCCATTGCGATCGCAGGCGTCTTGCCCCTTGGCAGCACCGCCATCGTCCGCCAAAAGCTGCGGGTTGCCAATGAATTTTGGGTAGAACTGCAAGTCTGCCAAGGGAATGCGGCGTCGCTATCCCCCGTTTCCCCTGCGCCTGACGTACCGAGCACGGGTGCGCCGCCCTCGCCCTCGCTGGCCCCTGCCCCTGCGCCCACAGGCAAGCCGCCCTCCTTTCGGGCCCTCCAAGCGGGCGATAGCGGCTGGATTCGCGAAGCCGAAATTACTCCCTTTGTGGTTTCCAATACCCCCGCCGACCGGCTCTCCGCAGCGCAGCGCAGCGCCTGCGGTGACATTCCTTCCACCAACCCGACCCTCTCTGGTACTGAGATTTCTGGGCTGGGCGATCGCCGCTGGCTTTAGCGTCCTGTTTGGCTTGGTCTTGTTTGGCTTAGTCTGGTTTGGCTGGGTATAGAGCTAGAATCGAAATTCAACGCGCCCTAAAATTTAGGGTTTGAAAGTAGAATTGGGTTTTCTGCTCGAAAAACAAAAAACGAGATTCTGAAGCATCCCCATCTGAATCGCTGTAACCCTTGCCCCTGTTGACTTAGCCGACAAACTGGTGGCATACCGTTCAACTGCACCACGATTGCGGGTAGACTGATAAGAAAAATACGGATTTCATCCTCTGAAATCGGCAATTTTACATGCACGTGCCTGAGATTCCATGTCTGAGCTTGGCGATCGCCCCACTGACGGCTACTGAGCCAGAACACTATGCCATTTGGGTACTGCAAGCTCCCAACCCCCGGAGTTATAGTCACCACGATCGGCACTGGACACAGCCCTTGACTCAGATGTGGCAAACATGGCAGAGCATGTTTTCCTCACGTGGGTTGCCGGAAGTGCCCCGTGTCCCCATGGTCGACCTGCCACCGCCCGCGATGGACAGCAGCGGCAATAGCGTCAACGCCTCTCAAGAAAGAAGCTATGCCGGCCGCCTGATGCAGCATCTGGGCATCAACCTATGGCAGTGGCTATTTGACGGCCCCATCCAAAATAGTCTCGACCTCAGCCAGGGCATCGCCATCGGGCAAGGGCGGGCGCTGCGGCTGCGCCTCGAAATTCGCGATCCCAACCTGATTGCCCTGCCCTGGGAGATCATGCAGGCCCAGGCGGGCAAGCAGGCGGTTTCCCTTAGTCAGCAGGTACTCTTTAGCCGCACCACAAGCGCCGTTGACCCGCTGCCGCCGCTGCGCACCGAGCACGCCCTCAAAATTTTGCTGGTGCTGGGTCACGACATCGACGCCGAACATCGCAGCAGCGACCAAGGGTTGCAGCTCGAGCAAGAGGCCACAGCCCTGGCTCAAATCCTCAAAAAGGCCGCTGAGGTCGATGCCGACCATACCTTTACCTCGCCGGTCTCCTGCGAAGTCAAGACGCTGCTGCAGCCGACCCCAGCGATGCTGATCGATGAGCTAGAAACGCAAAACTACAACGTGTTGTTTTATTCCGGGCACGGCGTACCGGCCCCCGATGGCGGGCTGCTGTTTGTCCGCGCTGATGCTAGCCTCAATGGCACGGAGCTAGCTCAGGTATTAACCCGCTGTCAGGTCAAGCTGGCCGTGTTTAACGCCTGCTGGGGAGCCCAGCCCGACCAGCAAAACGGGCAGTCGATTCCCCGCAGCAGTCTAGCGGAGGTGTTGATTCACCACGGGGTGCCTGCGGTCTTGGGGATGCGCGACTCGATTGCTGACCACGAAGCGCTCAGCTTCATTCAGATGTTTGCCCAGGCCCTCGCTGAACGGCTGCCCATCGACGAAGCGGTGGCGATCGCCCGCCAAAATCTGCTCACCCTTTATAAATTTAATCAGCCCGCTTGGACGCTGCCCGTGCTTTACATGCACCCCGAATACAACGGCGAGCTGATCAAGCCGATCACCGAAGGCGTCACCGAGATTCCCGACAACTCCCCCAGCTGGATTCGCCCGCACACGCCCGCGGCCTACATCCGCACCCTCACCCAGCCCTCCCAAACCTGGCGGATTTATGGCGGCATTATGCGGGTCGGCAACATGGAAGGCAACGACCTCGTGCTGAAGGCACCCGGGGTATCGCGCAAACATGCCGAAATTTTCTTCCGCGATTCCTTTAGCGGCGACAACAGTGCCCCAATTTACTTTTTGCGCGATTTTTCCCGCTTTGGCACCCTCATCATGGGCCCCAACGGTTGGTATAAGGTGCATCAGCAGGAGGTGCCGCTGCAATCGCAAACTCGCCTAAAATTTGGCAGTTTTCAGGTGGAATTTGTCATCGACAGCGCGTAGCCATGATCAGAGCGATCGCCCAGCGTGCCGTTAATGCTGATTTCCCCCCCCAATGTGTTTAGCAATTTGCTTAGCAATGCCCTTAGATTCTCTGGTTTAGCCTGCATTATCCAATTTGCCCCTGCGCCCTGTGCGTCCTGCAAGCTGCCCCCTGCAAGCTGACACCAATACGGCCAATCGCCTCAAAAAAAATCACCCGATCGGGTATTGGCATAAGATCTAAGCTAAATTAGCAATCAATTACGGAACGGGAATATTCACACGTGTAGCTATCGATAGTCTGGTTTGGTATCACAGTACTCAGGAGCAACTTATGACCGGCGACCCAACCCGTCCTTTAATGTCAGCATTCCAAGCTCATGCCGAGCTAGAACTGCTGGAGCTAATTTTGCACGATGACTCCCCCTATCCCTGGAATCCGTCAGAGTTAGCTGCTGATGCCTATTTCACTCAGCTAGAGCAAGAGTTGGTGGCAGCAGGGTGGACAACCGAGGCGTACGCGTCCCATGGGCAGGCTTTGGCAGCCACCCTCGAACATGCATGGGCAACCGTAGAACCTGCGATCGCAGCCGCCCCATCTGCCGCTAGCGCCCTCAATGCCGACCTGTTTCAACAGTTTGCGGCTCAGGTGCCCCAAGCCTTTTTAGACAGCATCGTGCAAAAGGCCCGTCAGCTCATCTCCACCAATCTGTCGATGGCCGATCAACTGGTCGCCTGCGTCAAAGACGCGATGCCCAACTGGGGCGAAGAAGATTTGCTAGTGATGGCTCGTCCGTTTGCCTATGCCATGCGTGGCTCGGAAACCGACATGCTAGAAGCCGCCCTACGTTCGGTGCGCTGTGCCGCCTGGACGGAGCTATCTGGCATTGAGCAAGCCCGTTTGAGCCTGGCCATCGCCCGCTACGCGATCGCCCAAGCCCCCGCTCAATCGCACGAACACCCGTAGATCTGCCTATTCATCCTGGCCTGCCGCCTATTCTATTCACCGTATTATCCAACCTATTGTCGGAGTGACCCCGTGGGACTTGATCGAGCTTCAGGGCGGAGTCGCGTCGCAGTGTAAGGGATGGCAGGTGCTCTCCACATCGATAGGGACAGTC
>DATNOW010000321.1:0-2003 GCA_036703515.1 Chroococcidiopsis sp. | reverse complement strand
AGGCCGATCGCCTGCGATCGCACTTGCACCAGCTCGGCTACGACACCGCCCAGTCGAGTTCGCAGATTGTGCCGCTGATTTTGGGAGATGAGTCGACCACATTGCACCTATCGCGCTGGCTAGAGGAACGAGGTCTGCTGGCGATCGCCATTCGTCCGCCCACGGTTGCTGCTGGCACAGCCCGACTGCGAGTGGCCCTATCCAGCCAGCACACCGCCGCCCAGGTTGATACATTGATGGATGCAATTGAGGAGTGGCATGGATCGTTCCGCTAAAACAGGAGTGAATGCAGGACTTAAAAAAATAGGGATTGAAACAGCAGAGGCGATCGCCTACCACGGCTGGGGCTACGAGTCGTCCTGCTGGGCAGAATGGGCAGCGCGGCTGGCCACTCTGGGCATCTCCCTGGCGGCCGCCGATCGGGGCTACTTTGGCCCGCCCTCTGCGCCAGCCTTTGGCAACGCCGACTACCGCATCATCTTGGCCCATTCCTATGGGCTGCATCTGTGCCCGTTAGAGCAGCTCCAGCAGGCTGATCTGCTGGTGATTTTTAGTAGCTTTGTGGAGTTTCATCCCTCAGAGCCACGAGCAAGACGGCGATCGCAGCGGGTGCTAGAGCAGATGATCCAAGCTTGCCAGCACGATTCTCAAACCGTGCTCCAGCAGTTTCGGCTCCAGTGCGGCGAAACGGCCGAACAGGTCGCCCAACTCCCCCAAGTGTCGGATCATGAATTACTCAACCGCGATCTACAAGAATTGCATCATTCCCACATCAACGTTAATCACCTACAAAGGATTCCGGCAGTTATGATTTTTCATGGTGCAGCCGATCGCATTGTCCCCATTGGGCAAGGTCGCGATCTGGCCACCCAGATTACCGCCCAGATCGCCGCTCACGGGGCGCACGCTGACTGCAACGAAATCCAAGACGCCGAACACTGTTTGCCCTTCAGTCATATAGAGGTCTGCTGGCAGCGGCTGAAACTGCATCTCGAGGCGATCGCCCCATGAATCCTTAGTAACCAGAATTTCTGGGATTAGGGCGTACAGCGGTGCGCCCCTACAGAAACCTGATATCCCCCGCTCTCATCGCACTACGCATTGCTATTCGTCTGGTTTAACGCCATCCTGATCTCCTATGTATTCTGCCACCGTTGACCCCATCCACTCCGACTACAAGCATCAGGTTGCGCATCGATTTAATCAGGCAACACGCACCTACAATAGCTACGCGTTAGTGCAAAAAGACTGCGCCACAGCGTTAGCTGCACTGGTGCGATCGCACTATTCTCAACTTCCCAGCGGCGCTATTTTAGAGATCGGCTGCGGTACCGGGTTAGTCACCCAAGCGCTGGTTCAGTTTGTTTCCAACCACACCCTCGAAGTCACCGATTTGTCGTTAGAAATGTTGGAATATTGTCAGCGGACGCTACAGCTACCGCTCGACCAACACCATCTCGTGACATATCCCGTTACGTTTAAAGTAATGGACGGAGAAGCAGCGATCGCCCGCCCACCAGGCTATGCCGCCATCGTCAGTGGATTTGCCTTGCAGTGGTTTGAGCAGCCCATAGCCAGCCTGCACCAACTGATCCAATGCTTGCAGCCGGGGGGGATGCTGCTGCTATCCTTTCCCACCGACCAAAGCTTCCCGCAGTGGCGGCAGCAATGCGCCCAGTTGGGCATCCCCATAACTGCCAATCCGCTGCCCAATCTCAGCGATATCTACCACGCACTAAGCAACGAACCCGTCACCTATACCGTCCATCAGCAGACCCTAGACACCACCCACGACGGGGCGATCGCCTTCTTCAAAAGCCTGAAGCAAATTGGGGCAGGCTTCAACCGCACCCAGCAACCGCTCAGCCCCCGCCAAATGCGACAGCTCATCACCCACTGGAACCAGCAAAACCCCGCCCCCCTCCACGTCCACTACCACGTCGCCTTCTTAGCCATCAAGCGCCATTAATTTCCCCCTTTACCCTTTACCCTTCACCCTTTAC
>DATNOW010000320.1:0-4406 GCA_036703515.1 Chroococcidiopsis sp. | reverse complement strand
GGCTGTTGTGCCCTTCGTCAAGTCACTCAAGCAATCTTCTTCTACCCCCTCATTGACCGAGATGTGGGCACAGCGTCTCGGGCTGTCTCAACCCTCGACGGCAACGGACAGCGCTCAGTTTCATAGTGGTCTGAATAGCGGTCTGAATAACGGCCAGGCTAATGGCCAAGCTAACGGCGGCCAGGCCAGACAAGCCGCCACGACCTCACGGACGGCCACGGCCGGCTATTACCAAAGCTCGCCCTTTTTAGAAGCGTTCCGCTCCTTCTATGCCAACATTCGCTTTCTCAGTTCTGATGCCCCTATCCGCTCGATTGTGATTAGCTCGGCCGCGCCATCGGAAGGGAAATCGACCACGGCGCTGCACCTGGCCAAGTCGGCGGCGGCCATGGGGCAACGGGTGCTGCTGGTGGATGCCGATTTGCGCTGCCCCCAGATGCACGGTCGGCTCAATCTGCCCAACCTGCGGGGGCTGAGCAATTTTCTCAGCACGGATATGCCGCTTAATCAAGCCATTCAGGTCGGGGGCACCAGCCCTGCCACCGAAGGGCTCGACCACAACCTGTTTGTGTTGACGGCTGGCCCCGTGCCGCCTGACCCGGTTAAGCTCCTGTCTTCTCGTAAAATGCACGCCCTGATGATGAAGCTGCACAGCCAGTTTGATCTGGTGATTTACGATATGCCGCCGCTGATTGGCTTTGCTGATAGCACCGTGCTGGCCGCCCACACCGACGGCATGGTGCTGGTGGTGGGGTTGGGCAAAACCGATCGCGGAGCCCTACAGCAGGCGCTCGAAGCCCTCAAAATTTCGTCGGTGACGGTGCTGGGGGTGGTAGCCAATGGCATTCGGGAATATACCACCCACGCCTATGGCTACTACAAAAATCATCGCTATTACCAGCAGCAAAGTCAGCAAAACCAGCAGAACGGACGCCATGGGTCTGCCGAGGAGGCTGGAGGACATGGCTCGGTAGGTCAAAACGGCTCTATGGGTCAAAACGGCTCTATGGGTCAAAACGGCTCCGTGGGTCAAAACGGCTACGCTACCCCCCAGGTGGGTCACGGACAAACCGAGCAGCCCCAGCGCAATGGGTATGGTTCACCATCCGCCCTTCAGCTTTTGCCCGATGCCGATCGCGGCACCTGGACTGTCGACGATATTCGCTCTACGCCCCGCTTGGTCAACCCGCTGGTGTTGCTGCCGCCGCGCCTGCGCATTCCGGTGCTCGTCACCTTTGGGGTGAGCATGACGGCGGCGCTGATGCTGTTTAGCTGGGTGGTCTACAAGCGTATGACCACGCTGCCCCAGGAATCTCCGTCCCAACAGTCGCAGTCGAGCCTGACGTCCCCGGCGATCGCTGGCGAGGCCACGGCCATCCCCACTGCCGCTAGCCAAGCCCTACCCCTCGAAGAGAGCCTTACTCAGCGCGATCCGTTTGAACGGGCGGTGCACATTGCTGAAGCCGCTGCCGTCAGCGGGGAAAGTGCCGCCACGACCGATGAATGGCTGGCCCTAGAGCGCCAGTGGAAACAGGCCGCCCTGCTGATGGAACAGGTCAAACCCGATGACCGCCGCTATGCGATCGCCAAAGATCGGGCCTTGCTCTATCGCCTCAACGCCGATCAGGCCAGCCAAAAGGTCGAAGAGACGCGATTTACGCAATAAAATTACGCAATAAAAGATTGGTTCAATAAAATACCCGCCAACAGGAGTTGGCGGGTGCTAAGTCAGAAGAACTGGCGTGAAGAAGAATAGGTATTGCTGAATCTAGTCTAAATCTGTAGGTTGGGTTAGCGATAGCGGAACCCAACGAAACCCTTGAATCTGTTGGGTTTCACTCCGTTCTACCCAACCTACGAGTACCCTAACTTTTAGGCTTGACGCTGGACTAGCCTTGAATCGCCAGATAGAGATAGTAGGTTGCCATCGGAATCACCGTTGCTGCTAGCAATAGCCCGATCACCCACACGGTCGAAACGCCCTTGATTTCTTCGGTTTCTTCTGCCGTGGCAAAGGTGCCCTCGGTTTGGACGTTATTTTCAATCACCGGCGGCCCAGGGTCAGGCTGACCCGACAGCACCGCAATCAGGCGATCGCCCGCATCAGCAAAAGCCTGGTTGTACTTGTTGCCCACGCGGATTGGGGCCATCAAGGTTTCTTGGGCGACGCTATCGGCGATGTCTTCAGTCAATAGTGTCTTGACCCCGTCTCCACTGCGGATTGCGGCCGTATTGGTAACGTTGTCGAGCACCAAGAGGGCTTGATTGCTCTGGGCTTCGGCGGTGGGAAACCACTGCGCAAAGAGCTGATCGGCAAAGCTATCCACGGTTTCACCATAGTCAAGGCGGTGGAGCGTCACCACCCGCACCTCGGTGCCCGTTTTTTTCGCCAAGCTGCTCAGCGACTGGCTGAGGTTGCTTTCGGTCAGGCGGCTGAGGATATCGCCTTCATCAATCACCCACACCGAGTCATCGATGCGGGCGGGCATATCATAAGTGCCTGTGGCATAAGCAGGCGCGATCGCGGCCATGCTCAACACCAACGCGCCCAAGGCGAGGCAAAGCGCCTGAGCGCCGGTTTTCCATGGGTTAGTTTGCCATGGGCCGGTTTTCCACCGAGAAATTTGTTTGAGAAGCTGAACCATTGAATGTGTACCCCCATCCCTATCATTTGGGTCGAAATGGTTGCAGTGCAAGCCATTTCGGCATGAAAAAGTATGTAATCCGCTATGAATCCAGATAAATCTAGAGAAACCTAGATATAGACAAGTATGAAGCAGGATCGCGACGGGGCGATCGCCCCACTACGTCCTACCTTAGTGTCCAAGATCTTTTAACGCGAAGCAACGTGATTAGAATTGCGATTTTAGCAAAATCCCGATCTTAAGGGCGCGATCGCACCGGGGTATAGCACGCCACCACCCGCCCGATGCCCCGTAGCTGTCGCCCATAGGCTTGGCTGACGGGGTCGTCACTGGCACCAAGGGTATCGATGCCGATGCCGTTGCGCCCGATATCTTTGCCCGAACTGTGGAGATAGCGATCGCCCCCCAGCGCCAGCGCCACATGGGTACAGCGCTCTGACGACCCAAAAAAGATCAAGTCGCCCGGCTGCATCTCGTCACGGGCGATCGCCTGCACAAAGGCTTCTTGCTGATAGGCATCGCGGGGCAGCCAGATATCCGAGGCGGCAAAGGCCGTCTGCACCAGTCCCGAACAGTCGTAGTTTGGCCCGACGGTGCCGCCCCATAGATAATGGTTAGGCTGATCCATGGCGGCTTGGGCAAAACTCAGCACGGCCGCTAGGCGATCGCGAATTTGCTCTGGGGTGAGGGCGATCGCCTGGTAGGGAGCTTCCGCCACCGCTAACAAGTCTAGGTCTTCGAGCGCTACCCAGCCTGGATAGTCGTCTTCGCAAAGGCACACGGGCAGCGCCTCTCCGACGCGATCGCTCTGTTCAGCGCCCCGTTCATCCATCGGCAGCGCCGTAATCGTCAACTGCCGACCGGCGATCGCCTGCGTTGCCAAGCGTTCGAGCTGCGGTGAATCGTAGAGATTCAGCGAGCCTTGCACCTGCAACTGCCGCTGCGAATCTTCCTGCAGCGCGTGGTCTAATTCAGTCCAAGAAACCATACTCTAGACAGTACTCCCGACGATACCCATTCATGCCATTTTTTCATCGAGACGCCACCTTAGACCAACTGGGCGATCGCATTTTGGCGGCCACCTGGTCACAATTTCCGCGCCTGGCCCAAAACCAGATTGCCCTCACCTGGGTTGTGTACGACCCACCCTACATCGTCAATACTGGCGGCGCACTCACCCCCGACGCATTTTGGCAGCATCCCGTGCGGGGCTTTGCCTATCGCGCCGTGGAATGCATCTATCCCGCCAGCGTCGTCAAGCTGTTTTATTTGGTCGCGGTACATGAATGGTTGCAGCAGGGCATGATCAGCGGCTCTAGCGAGCTAGAACGCGCCGTCCGCGACATGATTGTAGACTCTAGCAACGACGCCACCAGCCTTGTGGTCGATATGCTCACCGGCACCACCAGCGGCCCCGAATTGCCCGCCGCCCCCTTTGAAACCTGGAAGCACCAGCGCAATCTCGTCAACCGCTACTTCCAATCCTTGCAATGGGATGAGCTCAAAACCATCAACGTCAACCAAAAAACCTGGTGTGATGGAGCCTATGGGCGCGAGCGAGCATTTCTCGGCGAACTGTTTGATAACCGCAATGCCCTCACCACCAATGCCACAGCCCGCCTGCTGCACTGCATCATTGGCGGCGTTGCCGTATCGGCCGAGCGATCGCAGGTGATGATGAATCTGCTCCGCCGCAGCCTCAACCCCGCCGACCTAGCCGCCGATCCTGAAAATCAGGTCACGGGCTTTTTGGGCGCTGGG
>DATNOW010000319.1:0-3594 GCA_036703515.1 Chroococcidiopsis sp. | reverse complement strand
AACTCAGGTGCCAATCGGGCAAACTCAGGTGCCAATCAGGCAGAGCAGGCAAACTCAAGTGCCAGTTTGTCCACCACGCTGTCCACCAGCCGGGTGCACTGAATACAGGAAGGGCGATCGCCGGGGCCACTTCCTTGAAGTGTGAAACCTCCGCAGGCACCTCCGCCAGCCACACCGGCACATTGGCCAGCAGCGCATCAATCGCCCGCAGCCCCAAAAACAGCAGCCCGGCATAGACCGTCAGCCCCACAACCACATTGATGATAATCGGCGCAATGATGTAAGGCCATAGCTTGGGAGTGCGAAACAAAAGGGCGATCGCCCGAAACGGATAGGTTGCCCCAATAAATAGCCCAGCGGGTCGATTACTCATGCCCCAATCTCCACACTCCAAAGACTTCACTCAAGATTTCACCGAGGATCGCGAATTCCATCCAACCCAATTTTTCTTCTTGCAATAAGAAACGATTCATCACTTTGCAAAAAGAATTTTAGGTCATGATCCAATTCGCAATCCCCACCCACAGATCCACAGTCTACCTATTAAACCTTCCTCCCCGCCCTGCAATAATCCTCCTCTCCCCCCATAACAAACCTTAAACCCCGTTTGATAGGGAAATCGCAACAATGGGAAGATGGAGGCTCAAGCCCCCGCTGGTGTTGCAATGACAAGCCGTTATTGCAGCGCTAGACACTTTAATATTGCCGTGCGATTGTGCTTTGCACAGACTCCGCCAACGCTGATGAATGCTTTAGTCCGATGGATTTGATCCAATTTGCTATCCAATTCGCTATCCAGAGCGCGCGCTATATCCACTGAATTAGGAGTTGACAACCCGTGGTCACGCAAATTCCGAATACGAGCTACGAAACGAAAACGCAAGAGATCGCCCGCCAACTGCTTGCCGCTACACGGGAGAACCGCTCCTTCCTGTCCCAAATGCGCGACCAGATGAATTTGAGTGAAAAGCTGTTGGGCTGGACAATGGGCAACCCCGGCTTACGGGTGCAGTTGTTCCACTTTATTGATTGCCTGCCGTCGCTGCAAAGTAAGGCAGAAATTGCTCGTCATTTACAAGAATATTTGGGTGACGAGACCGTAGAACTGCCGTCTGCCCTCAAGGGCATGCTGAATTTTGCCAACCCCGACTCCATGCCCGGTCAAGTTGCCGCCACAACGGTTTCCACTGCGGTCGAAACCCTAGCCCATAAGTATATTTCGGGCGAAACCATTAAGCAGGTGATCAAAACCCTAGAGCAGTTGCGCAAAGATAAGATGGCCTTTACGGTCGATCTACTCGGGGAAGCGGTGATTACAGAACCCGAGGCGCAGTCTTATCTCGATCGCTATCTAGAGCTCATGGAGGAGCTAACGGCCGCATCAAAGTCGTGGTCAAGGGTTGCCCAAATTGACGAAGCCGATGGCGAGCCGCTGCCCAAGGTGCAGGTATCCGTGAAGCTGACGGCCTTTTATTCGCAGTTTGACCCGCTAGATGCCAAAGGCAGCCAAGCCAAGGTTAGCGATCGCGTCCGGATTTTGCTGCGTCGGGCCAAAGAACTAGGCACAGCGATCCACTTTGATATGGAGCAATACGCCTACAAAGACCTGACCATCGCCATCCTCAAAGAAATTTTGTTAGAAGAAGAATTTCGCCAGCGCTCGGATATTGGGGTGACGCTGCAAGCCTACCTCAAGGATACCGAAGCCGACCTCAAGGGGCTGATCGAGTGGGCCAAACTGCGCGGCACGCCCATTACCATTCGCTTGGTGAAAGGAGCCTACTGGGATCAAGAAACGATCAAAGCGGCTCAGCGCGAGTGGGACGTACCGGTGTTTCAGCACAAAACCTCGACCGACTACAACTTTGAAAAACTAACCCGACTGCTGCTCGAAAACCACGCCTATCTCTATGCCGCCATCGGCAGCCACAACGTCCGCTCGCAGGCCTATGCTATGGCGATCGCCCGCGAACTGAATATCCCCAAACGCCGGATTGAGCTCCAGGTGCTCTACGGCATGTCGGGCAAGCTGGGCAATGCCCTGGTCGATCAAGGCTTCCGCGTGCGCGTCTACTGCCCCTACGGCGACTTGATCCCAGGGATGTCGTACCTAATTCGCCGCCTGCTGGAAAACACGGCCAATACGTCGTTTTTGCGGCAAAACCTAGAGGAGCGCCCGGTCGAAGATCTGATCGCCGCCCCGGTGCTCAAGGATGAGCTGACCGCTACCGCACCCATATCCCACCCCGGTTTCGCCAATGCGCCCGATACCGACTACTCAGTAACCGCCGAACGCGATCGCCATCTGGCCGCGATCGCCACGGTGCGGCAGCAGTTGGGCAAAACCTACCCGCCGCTGGTCAACGGCAGCCCGGTCAATACCCTCGCCACCGTCGATTCCCTCAACCCCTCCAACCCCGCAGAAGTGGTTGGGCAAGTCGGGCTGATCAGCATTGAGCAGGCCGATGAAGCGATCGCCGCCGCCAAAGCCGCCTTCCCCGCCTGGAGCAAAACCCCAGCCCGCGATCGCGCCGCCATTTTGCGCAAAGCCGCCGACCTGATGGAAGCCCGCCGCGCCGAACTCTGCGCCTGGATGGTGATCGAAACCGGCAAAGTGTTGGGGCAAGCCGATCCCGAAGTGTCAGAAGCGATCGACTTTTGCCGCTACTATGCCGACGAAATGGAACGTCTCGATCGGGGGCACGCCTACGATGTCTCCGGTGAAACCAACCGCTACCGCTATCAGCCCCGCGGCATTTCGCTGATCATCTCCCCGTGGAACTTCCCCCTCGCCATCCCCACCGGCATGACCGTGGCCTCGCTCGTGGCGGGCAACTGCACCCTGCTCAAACCGGCCGAACCCTCCTCGGTGATTGCGGCCAAACTGGCCGAGATTTTGGTTGACGCCGGCATTCCCAAAGGCGTCTTCCAGTACGTACCCGCCCGTGGCTCTAGCGTCGGGGCCCACATGGTCAAACATCCCGATGTCCACATGATCACCTTTACCGGCTCTCAGGAAGTCGGCTGCAAAATCTACGCCGATGCCGCCATCCTGCAACCCGGACAGCGGCACCTGAAGCGCGTCGTCGCCGAAATGGGTGGCAAAAATGCGATCATCATCGACGAAAGCGCCGACCTCGACCAAGCCGTGCAAGGGGTGGTCTATTCAGCCTTTGGCTACAGCGGGCAAAAGTGCTCGGCCTGCTCGCGGGTAATTGTGCTCGCGCCGATCTACGAAGCCTTTTTGGCGCGACTTGTAGAAGCCACCCAATCCCTCAACATCGGCCCCGCCGAGCTGCCCAGCACCAAGGTCGGCCCCGTGATTGATGCCGCCGCCCAGCGCCGCATCCAAGAGTACATCGCCAAAGGCAAAGCCGAAGCCACCGTTGCCCTAGAAATGCCAGCCCCCTCCCCTGGCTATTTCGTTGGCCCCGTCATCTTCCGCGATGTCGACCCCAACAGCGCGATCGCCCAAGAAGAAATCTTTGGCCCCGTGCTCGCCGCCATCAAAGCCGACAGCTTTGACGCAGCGCTAGCGATCGCCAACGGCACCCCCTTTGCCCTCACTGGCGGCATCTACTCCCGCACCCCGAC
>DATNOW010000318.1:0-10018 GCA_036703515.1 Chroococcidiopsis sp. | reverse complement strand
ACCAGCACTAGCACTTCTTCGCTGCTATAGGGCACCACCCGCACTTCTTCGATCTGAAGCTGGCCATCAGCCATGCGGGTGTTTTCATAGACCTGAATCATCTGAGTGTGCAGGGCCGTGGCGATCGCATCCAAACGCTGGAGCGCCTGCGTTGACGGCAGCAGGTCCAGGACATGCACCCCCGAGCAATCTTGAGACTGCCCGTTTGCTGGCCCACTTGGGCTCGTGACAACTTCCAGCACGATCCCCTCTCGGTTGATCCGCACAATCAAGTCAGGAATCGCTTGAATCAACGCCCGCTGATGGGCTTCACTCTGCTGGAGGGCTAGCTCAACCCGCCGCCGATCGGTAATATCAACGGAAATCCCAGCGACGCCATAGGCTTGCCCCGTCTCATCGAGCAGCGGAAACTTATTGGCCGCGTAGGTGTGCAGCCCATCGGCTAGTTCCGAATATTCTTCTACATAAATAGGCTGACCCGCAGCCAAGGCTTGGCGATCGTTGGCGCGGAATAGCTCAGCAATGTGGGGCGGCAACACTTCTAGATCGGTTTTGCCCAAAACTTCCGCCAGGGGTCGCTGAATTACCTTCTCAAACTCACGATTGCCAAAGACATAGCGGCCTTCGAGATCTTTTTCAAAGATCACCGTCGGGGCATTGCGCAAAAATGCCTGGAGTCGCGCTTCACTTTGAGACAGGGCGATTTCGGCCCGTTTGCGATCGGTAATGTCCCGCCCCACCGATTGATATTCGACCACATTGCCCTGTGCATCAAACAGGGCCCGATTGACCCACTGCGTCCAGCGGATCTGGCCGTCAACCACAACTCGGTTTTCGATCACAATGGTAGGGTTATCAACGCTGATCGACTGCACCTGCTCTGCCACATAGGCGCGATCGCCCTCATACACCACCGGACTATAGCTACGGCCGATAGAGTGATCGCGGTTGATGCCAAAATAGCGGCAGTAGGCCTGATTGACAAACACCAGGGTCATATCGGGCAAAAAGCGCACAATCAGATCGGTTTGGTCTTCAATGATTGAGCGATAGCGCTCTTCACTATGCTGCAAGGCAAGCTCAGCCTGTTTGCGATCGCTAATGTCGCGCACCAAAATCAGCGCTTCGTCAGCGCTATAGGCCACCACCCGCACTTCTTCGATTTGGGTCGTGCCAGCAATCGATAAATCGTGCTCATAAATCTGGGCAGACTGGGTTTCGAGTGCCGCCTGAATCGCCGCTAACCGCTGCTGGGCCGGAATCGGCGGCAGCGAGGCGCAAACGTGGGTGCCCACCAGTTCCGGTAAATCCCCAATCACATTGAAATTGCCCGTGGTGACAAATTCGAGATAATAGCCATCTCGACTGACCCGCGCCAGCAGATCCGGTAGGGCAGTGATCAAGGCGCGTTGATGGGCTTCGCTGTCCCGCAGCGATCGCTCAATTTGTTTGCGATCGCTAATATCTTTAAACGCGACAATAATATAGTCTTGCCCATCGAGATGACATTGCTCTGCCGACATCAGCAGCGTTTTAATCGCCCCAGACTTAGAGCGCATCTCAACTTCTTGGTTATAAAGCCGACCTGTCGCAACTAGCTGCTGCCGAAAATAGCGCCGCGATTCTGGGTCGGGCCAGAGATTGAGATCTAAAGTCGTCTTGCCAATTAGCTCATCTCGGCTATAGCCAAAACACTCTAAAGACTGCTCGTTCACTTCCGCAATGCGCCCGTCCTCAAGGGACACAATGGCCAACGGGTCAGGGCTGGTGCGAAAAATAGTAGTAAATTTCTCTTCCGAATCGGCCAAGCTGTTTTGGATTAGCGTAAACGAGCGCTGCACGCGGACGGCCATCTGGTTAAATGAATCGGCCAACTCGTCGAGTTCGCGCACGCCACTCTGGGTCGACAGCGGCTGGTTAAAGTCGTTGTTGGCCATGGCCTGGCTGGCCAAGCTCATTCTCGTAATCCGCTGCGTCACCCGTTTGGCCGTAAACAGCCCCACGGCGATCGCCCCACCTGCCGCCGCTAGACAAAGCCACAGGGTCGTCTGGGTATTGCGATGGATCTCGGCCATAAAATCAGACTCAGGCACGACCACCACCAGCAGCCAGTCTAAGCCGTAGGCACTGCGGCAGGGAATAATGCGAACAAACTGGCGCTGCTGCCCCACCGTCACCGTAATCTGCTGCGGAGTTTGGATGGCATTTAAGTCGCCAAACTGATCCATCAACGCTTGGGTGATCACCCGCGTTCGGGTATCTTGGCTGGCGATCGCCTGAATCGGCTTGAGCGCATGGTTGGGTAACTCCACTTGGGGCGTTTCTAAGGTCGAAGTGGCCACAAGCGCCCCCGACCGCTCCAGAATAAAGCTCTGCCCCGTCGGTGAAAAGTGAAGCTGGCTGAGAAAGGTGCTGATATCCGACAGCCGAAAATCAGCCGTAAACATCCCCTCAAACCGATCGCTAGCGCTGTAAACAGGCGACACCGCCCAGATCCCCAGCACCGGCACAACCTGCAAAGAGCGGATCGGAGTCCACGTCTGCTGGCCCGCCGCTTTGGCATCTTGATACCACGGCAACTGTTGAGTATTGACCGGATTGGTCAGCAGCAGTCGCCCAGGCCGACCCTTGGCGTCCACTAAATAAAAGCGGCGGACAGAGCCATCGTCGGGTTTCACCTCGCCCAAGAACACCGTCCCTAGGGGCAGAGTTTCCCCGATCAGCAGCTTTATCTTTTGCTGCATATCAACGCTCAAAATGCGCCCGTAGCCAATGTAGGCACCGTTTTCGTCTATAAAGTGGGTGCCAATCATTTCTGGTTCAAGCAACATTTGCTGCCAGAGCGATCGCCGGATTTGCTCTATATCGTTGGGATCTAAACTGCCTTGATCTACCGCCAGACGATTGGCCGCCACGGCATTGCTAGGCACATGCAGGTAGTGATCGAGGCGATCGTCAATCCGCTCACCTACTTCCTCCATCATCTGATCGGCCACGGTGACAACGGTTTTCTGCCCGTTTTTATAAGACAGATAGCCCACTAGCCCAACGGTGCCTAGCAACTGCAAGACAAAGGGCACTACCAGCACCCACCGCAGAGAAAGAGATGGCTGGGTATGTTGAAACCGGCCAGTTTGAATCACGATCGCCTCTACCTATATATCGACATTAAACATGCGCAGTCCTACGCAGTCACGGTTTCATTGCAAATTGTGACTCCCAATTGCAATTTTTATGTTTGCAGAGTATTTTTCAGGTAACAGTGTGATATATAGATGCTGTCATATTCAAATCGGCAGGTTTAGGGGCTAGTATAGCCGCTGCCGCCGCATCTTCTAGGCATATCGAGCGAATAAAACGAAATTTTAGTTTTTTAAATAAAAACGGCTAAACTGATCGGCTCAGGTGACATCAACCGCTATTTTCCGCTCTGTTCACCAGTAGACTTCCCAACAGGCATGTAGAGTAAATCATCAATCCGTTCTGACTGCACTCAAGCTGTTGTCTAGACGAGTTGAGCCCAGTCAAGCCATAGATCTCGGTTGAGTTTGCCCCAGTCTATTTACTTAAGATTGCAAACTCAATCAAGACTCAGGAACAGCAATATTAATCCTGAGCAGTCCTGAGCAGTCCTGACTTTAGTGAATCTACGCTGCCAAACGAAAATCCCAGAACTATGTGATATTTCGGCATGATATTTCGGCAGACGATGGCACAGATAGACAAGCTGTAGCCGCAGTCAACCGGGGGCGTTACCGTAGGGGATGCATTATAAGGAGCGCGCCATTTATCTATCCCTACATTTTGGCCAATTTCAGAACGAGTTTGAGGATGATTTGGAAAAATTCCGCTATTATGCGGAATGCACTACATCAAAAAATTTGCTTTAGAGTCCTCTATTGCAAGGATTTTGCCGAGGGTTGACCTATGCCTGAGTGGGGGCCATTGATCAACTTTAGGCTACCGCCATAAACCCTGAATCCCCTAGGCTTCGGGGTTGTAGCATGAGCTGCCCATGGGGAGCTTGAGCCGATTAACCTGGAGCCACTCAAAACCTGTTTTTAACTATTAATCCAGCCGGGCAAATGGTCTGCCGACATGGCCGATCATCAGTACCCTATGGTGCGATCGCTGAATCAATTAGGGTAACTTTTGTTATATGGGCTACGAATTGCCCAGCCTATTTTTCCCACCTTATTTTTTCACACCGTCGTATTTCTTCACGCTGCCATATTTTTCTGTACTGTATTTTTCATACAGTGCTTCTCCGTGATATATTTTTTACCCTGTATTTTTTGTACTACCGTATTTCTTCGTACTACCGTATTTCTTCGTATTACTACTGCCGCCGTAGAGCGCATTCAGGATCGCAAAATCGATAACGCAAGGCTTTACCCTTTTGCACTTTTAGGTCTACATTTTCTGCTTTGCAAAACAGGCAGAATGCCGGCTTTAGGTCAAAACTTGAGGCTCTAATTCTAATCTGCAAGACCAAGAACAACGCTAAGGGTTCACTCAGGCAGATTGAGTGTCCTGCGATCGCGCTCGACGGCTCCATTCGGATGTTTTATCGGGGGTGGCGAGGAATCTCGACCGGAGAGAAACGATAATGAACAGCCTGCCAGAATATACCCTGCTGATTGTGGATGATTCTGCTGAAGACCGGATGCTCTACCGACGGTTTTTGCAGAGTGATTCGGCAGTTGGCTATCGATTGGTCGAGTTTGACAGCGGAGAAGCCGCGCTGGCGTGGTGTCAAACGACGCGGCCTGACGTGATCTTGCTCGACTATCTGCTGCCGGGTGCAGATGGGCTAGAAATATTGCACGGGTTGCGGCAGCACGATAACCCCGACGGCTTGGGCGAATGGTTGCCGTTGCCGGTGGTGATGCTGACGGGGCAAGGGGACACAGGGGTCGCTGTGCAGGCGATGAAGCACGGTGCTCAAGATTATTTGGTCAAAGATACGCTGACTCCAGATTTGCTCTGTCGCACCGTGCGCCACGTCATCGACCGGATTCAACTGCTGGGGCAACTGCGGCAACAGCAAGAGCAACAGCGCCGCAGTGATGAGACGCTGCGGTTGGCGCTAGAGTTTGCCCAACTCGGCTGCTGGGATTGGGATTTGCGCAGCAATCAGATGCAGTGGAGCGACTATCAGTATCGGCTGTTGGGTCTAGAACCCGGCAGCGTTGAGCCCAGCAATGACCTATGGAGCGATCGCACCCATCCCGACGATAAACCCTACGTTGAACAGGCGATCGCGATCGCACTGGGCACTCAAAGCCCCTACAACCAAGAATATCGAGTGGTTTGGGACGATGGCAGCGTGCATTGGGTTGCCTCCCGTGGGCAAACGCTGAATGACGCGAACGGTAAGCCTATCCGCATGTTGGGGGTGTTAATTGACATCCACGATCGCAAGCTGGCTGAGCTAGAGCTAGCGCAATTAAACGCCGCCCTAGAAGAACGAGTCGTCACCCGCACGGCCGAACTCCAGGCTGCACTGCGCGATCGCGAACGGCAAGAGCAAATCTTGCAGCAGGCCAAAGAAGCCGCCGAAGCCGCCAATCAAAGCAAAAGTTTATTTTTGGCCAACATGAGCCACGAGTTGCGCACCCCGCTCAACATCATTCTGGGCTTTACCCAACTGCTCAACCGCGATCGCCGCCTTTCCATCGACCAACACGAGAGCATCCAGACGATGCACCGCAGCGGCGAACATCTCCTCAGCCTGATCAACGACATCCTCGCTCTGTCGCAGATGGAAGCAGGCCAGATCACCCTCGAAGAAACCCACTTTGATCTGAGGGAGCTGCTGCAATCTCTAGAGCTGATATTGCGCCACCGCAGTCATGCCAAAGGGCTCAAGTTTGAAATCGAAATTGCCGAGGCAGTACCCCGATATATTGCAGCCGACATTGCCAAGCTGCGCCAGATTTTGATCAATCTGCTCGGCAACGCGATCAAATTTACATCCCATGGCAGCATCAGCCTCAAGGTTACCGTTGACAATTCACAAAGCCTTCCACAGCCCGCCGCATCGCATCTCGACCGTACCCTTGGGCTTGATCCCTATCCCCCATCCCCTTGCCTGCCGATCACCCTATACTTTGCCGTCAAAGACACCGGCATCGGGATTGCCCCAGAAGACCTCAAAACAATCTTTGATGCGTTTGAGCAAAGCCGCGCAGGGCACTCATTTACCGAAGGCACCGGGCTAGGGTTAACAACCTGCCGTCACTTTATCGAGCTGATGGGCGGAACTATTGCTGTCGATAGCACACCGTCGCAAGGCAGCACATTCCACGTCTATCTGCCGGTTGGCCATGTGCAGTGGGTCGAAAATGCCACCTCTGCCGCTTTTATTCCACAGCCAGACGCGATCGCCACCAACACAGAAATTCGGTTTGAAGGCATCTCGACTATGCCCAAAGCGTGGCTGCAAGCGTTAAACCAAGCCGTGCTCAATTGTGATGAGGAAGAAAGCAAACGGCTGATTCAGCAAATTCCAGCCAGCCAGCCAGTCCTGATTACTCAGCTCAAGCACCTGCTCTACAACTACCAATTTGAAACGATCAGACATCTGCTGCAAAAGCAAATGGCGATCGCCTCTTCCATAGATTGATTTCAGCTAGTTCATCTCGGCTGCTAGTTCATCTCGGCCAGTTCATCTCGGCCAATTAATTTGGGCCAATTAATCTGGGCTGAGCAAATTATAGCGGCGGGCAAGATGCCAGACCCGTGAAGACTGGTCATCTCTACGCCAGCGCAAATCGTATCGGATCTTGCAAATTTTCAAATTTGGCAACTTGCTTGCAAATCTTTTGAGGTAAAGAGGGGCGATCGCACCACTTCATTAAAGATAAGTAAGCAAAATTTGTTTACATCGATCGTATCCGTCTTATACTAGATATAATTTCATGCATTGATGTAATGAACTCCTAAGCCGTTATCGCGATGCCCCCTCTCATTTGTTATCCGTTCAATACTCGGAATAACGCCACAGACAAAGCATCCAGCAAACATCGATGACATGTTCCCCCCTTAGCCCCCTTCATCAGGGAAAATTAACTCTTAAGTCTATCTTTTCAGGGTGTTTCAATGTATATCCATGGTTCTATATCCATGGCCATTAAGTCAGTGTCCTGCGGACACGCTTCGCCAAGGAGGGTTTAGAGGACTGAATGTTGTTGCAGCCATGTCCTTACAACCAAAACAGAGATGACCTATCTATGCACCATAGCCCAGTGCAGAAGAGATTGAGGCTCCGAGGTTATTCTCTCGGTTTGAGTAAGTCTGTAACAATGACCATGCATTATGTTAAACTCGTCAAGTTTTATATATCCTCCCCAAGAGCGATAAAATATCACAGCGATTTTTTTACTGTGTCATGCACAAATAGTTCTCACGAGCCTTGATAGACAAGGCTTTTAAGGTTAATTCTCACCGATTGAAGTCTGACTATGAAGTTTGGTTATGCCGTAATTCAGCTCTGATTTCGTTGCTTCAATTCAGTCTCATTAACTCACTATCGTTCAACTTATCAGGAGGTCAAGATTGGTCGCTTTTCAAGAAATTCTGGGAAAAACACAGGCAGAAAGTTTTGCCACGTCGTTGCAAGTGCTGGTCAATCACCTCGAAATCCATCAGCGCCAGTTAATCTCGGCACTACAGGAAACCACAACCACACTTGAAGTATTCAAACGTCTAGGCAGTGGTGACAGCACCAAAACGGTTGAGCCGCTTACCTTAGCGGCGATCGCCCAGCTTGAGCAAACGGTCGTGCCCCAACTGCACGCGATCGCCGAACATGCGGTGCGGGAAGAGGTGCGTCCAGCTTCGATCGAAGCAGATGACGACATCGCTCAGGCCACCCCGGCAGCAGAAGCGGTGACCACCAAGCCCGCCACTAAGCGGAAAGTCACCAAAGCGTCTAAAAAGACTCTATCCAAATCGGGTGGCGCTCAAAAGTATTCCACCTTCCATCCGCGTCATTCTACGGTGCGCGAGTTTCAAGGAAAAACCCTGCGTGAAGCGATCAAAATCGTCCTCAAACGCCGGGAAAATGAAGCTCTGGGCATCGATGAGGTGATGGACGCACTGTATGGCAAAACCATTAGCAAAGAAAGCTATAAGGTAGCCAAGTCCGTTGTCGTAGTGGAATTGTCAAAGGGTAAGTTGGCCAAGCTGTGGTCTAGCGTGCCAGGGCGTCGGGGCCACTATATCTTCACGACAGACAGCGGGTTCGACTTAGAAGAAGCCTAAGGATTGGGGGCGTCTAGCTAACCCATCTAGCTAACCCATAGCGTCTGTTTAAGCAGCGCCCAAACTGCCTATAGTGCAAGTTGGGCGCTGTCTTTATTGCAAAATATCCACCAACGGGTCAAGTTAGCGCCTGTGATACAGACATTCTTATAGAATCCATACAATCATTCTGTAGAGTGATGCCATCAAGTGAATCAACCGTTAAAGCCGCATGGGTGTAAACAACCAGAACCAGATGAAGCTATCGCAACTCCGCATTCTTGTCGCGGTTGCCAATCTGGGTAGTTTTAGCGAAGCGGCGCTGTCGTTAGAGATGTCGCAGTCGGCCGTCAGCCATGCGATCGCTGCCCTAGAAAACTTCCTGGGGGTTGTTTTGGTGATTCGGGGACGGCATGGAGCTAGCCTGACGCCCTTGGGGCAGGAAATTGTCAGCCACGCTCGCGAAATGGTCAACCGGGCCGATGCGATCGCCAAACTGGCCGACGATGCCCGCGGGCTCAAGGGCGGCCAGGTCAGGATTGCCTCCTTTCGCAGCACGGCCACGCAGCTATTGCCCACGGCGATCGCCCAGTTTCACCAGCAGCATCCTGCCATTGGCATCAACCTGTCAGAACACGACGACTATCCCCATGTCGAGCAAACGTTGCGCGAAGGGTTAGCGGATATTGGCTTTACCTTTGTGCCCGTCGGAGAAGAATTTGAGGTCTGGCAACTGCTGCACGACGAGTTTATTGCCCTGTTGCCGTCTAGCTTTGAGCCCGCGGGCGATCAGCTCACCTGGGCTGAGCTGACGGCCTATCCGCTGATTATGCCGCCCACCGACTACATTATGATGCGGCAGGTCTATGACCACGCCCAGACCTATGGATATTCCCTCAACGTCGCCTATGAGGTAGAAACCGACGCCACTATTGTTAGCCTAGTAGCCCAGGGGTTAGGGGCCGCCATCTTGCCCAGGCTAGCGGCCGAGCCGATTCCTGCCGGGGTGAACACCTACAGTTTGCCGGTGCCCCTAGAGCGAGTGATGGGGGTGGTGACGCTGGCCGATACGCTGCTGTCTCCGGCGGTATATGCTTTTCTGGATATTCTCAAGCGCCAAAATCTGGCGATCGCCCAGTCACAAACGGTCTAAACCCGGCTCTTGCAACAGTCAGAATGGTGAAATTAACTAGATTTCTGATCCCAGCCTCACGTCAATAATTCACAAATTAATTCACGGGCAGAACTTACTCGCGAGTAGCGTGCTCTGTACCCAGTGCTTCTTGATTCACGAGGCTCCAAGTGCCATCTAAGAAACCATCGGGTTGAAGTTCATAAGCCGCAACCAAACAGGCTTCATCATGCCCATGCCCAACCGCGATGAAATCACCGTCTGAATCCCAATCCCGCGGAAAGTATCTCCAGCTTCCCAAACAAATTGGTAGGCATCGCCCCTGGGTGTAATGGTTAGCTTTCCTCTATAGGCACTGCCGTCCATGTTTGTCCCTGTAATGTTGTAAGCACCGGCAATACCTGGCGTTGGGCTATCAGTCCGCACTGCCTGCTCTGTCCCGGTTGTGTTGTGGCCATAGACTCCCCACAGCCCTTGCAGCGAACCGTCGGGCTGCACCCGATAGCTAATCACTGCACAGCCCTGGGCACCATAACCAACGGCCACAAAATCGTCTTGCTGAATGCCGACTCCTTCAGAAGTGGTTCCTGCTTCCCAAGCAAATTGGTAGACTTCGTCTCGGTCAGTGATGTTTAAGAC
>DATNOW010000317.1:0-7076 GCA_036703515.1 Chroococcidiopsis sp. | reverse complement strand
GGCCTTTGCCGCCGCCTGCGGAACCGAGCATGGCGTGGGGGTGGCGTCGGGCACCGATGCGATCGCCCTGGGGCTGCAGGCCTGCGGTGTAGGCGAGGGCGATGAAGTCATCCTGCCCGCCAATACCTTTGTGGCCACGCTGATTGCGGTGTTGAGAGCGGGCGCTACCCCGGTCTTTGTCGATTGCGATCCCTGGACGGCGCTGATCGACCTGCGAGCCGCCGAGCGCGCCATTACCACCCGCACCCGTGCCATCGTCCCCGTTCACCTCTACGGGCAGATGGTGCCGCCCAAGCAGTTGCTTGACCTGGCCCGAACCTACGACCTGATGATTTTTGAAGATGCGGCCCAGGCCCATCTGGCCGAGCGCGATGGCTATCGGGCAGGCTCGGTCGGCATTGCCGCCGGGTTTAGCTTTTACCCCAGTAAAAACCTGGGGGCCTTCGGCGATGGCGGGATGCTGGTCACCCACGAATGGATCGTGGCCCAGACCATGCACTCGCTGCGCAACTACGGCGCGCCGCGCAAATACTATCACACCGACTACGGCATCAACAGCCGCTTAGATACCCTACAGGCCTCGGTTTTACACACCAAGCTGCCCCATTTGATGAAGTGGAATTGCGATCGCAACCGCACAGCCCAGCTCTATGATCAGCTGCTCGATCCCCTGCGTGATTACGGCGTCATCCCCATCGAAAACCAGAGTGGAGCCGGGCATGTCTACCACCTCTATGTGATCCGTCTGACCGACGAGTGCCCGATCGAGCGCAACACCCTGCAAAGCAAGCTCAACGACATGGGCATTCAAACCGGAATCCACTATCCCTTACCCTGCCACCTCCAGCCTGCGTTCCAGCATTTGGGCTATCATCCGGGAGACTTCCCCAATTCTGAAGAGCTTTGTCAGGAAGTTTTATCCTTGCCCATGTATCCTGGGCTAACAGAGGCGCAGGTGCATCGTGTCGTGGCCGGAATCTCCGAGGCGATCGCTCCCAAAACGGGTCTGCCTCCCCAACCCCGTGATGTTTTGACCCTAGGCTAAACTATGGCAATGCGGCAACGTCCACCCCTCCCAACCCTGCAAACCCTTGAGGCAAACCTGCCTACCTTTCTGATGGTTGCTCTAGTGGCGATTCTTTATGGGCCCCTACTGGCGCACTGGTGCGACGGCTGGCTCAATAAGACCATCAGCACCGAACATGAATACTTTAGCCACGGGTTGATTGGTCTGCCCTTCGCCGCTTATTTGTGTTGGACTCAACGTCAGCAGTGGAACGATCTGCCCAATCCAACCTTCAACCGGGACAGTGGACTGGGTCTGATTCTATTAGCGTTCAGCGTGGTTTTATATCACACCAATCTGTCGGATCTGGTGAATTTTTCGTTCCCACTGGTTTTAGTGGGGCTGTGTTTGTGGTTTAAAGGATTGCCCGGGCTCCAACTGCTGTGGTTCCCTTTGCTGCTGACGGTCTTGGCTACCCCCAATCAAATTCCCTACCTGATTGCGCCCTACACGCTACCGTTGCAGCAATTCATCGCCAGCGTGGCCGGATTCATCCTGATGCAGTTGGGTATCGATGTTGAGGTCGACCAAATTTATCTGTTTGTCAACGATCGCATTGTTGAAGTCGCACCCTACTGCGCCGGTCTAAAAATGCTGTTTACCAGCCTCTATGTCGGCTTGATGCTGGTCTACTGGACTGGGGCCTGGACTTCTCGGGCCAAGACAACCCTGTTTTTCATCGGCATCGTCGTCATCAGCGTGGCCGCCAATGTCATCCGCAATACCCTCCTCACCTTTTTTCACGGCACGGGGCGTGAGCAGGCCTTTACCTGGCTGCACGATAGCTGGGGTGGGGACTTGTATTCAGCGCTGATGCTGGGGCTGCTGGTTGTGTTGCTTAGGGGCATCGAAAGGCTGATTGTTTCACCACCCGCCCCGACGCAAAGTGTCTAGCGGAATCTAGCAGAATGCTGGATGCGCTCGTCGCGCTTTTTGTCCGACCCACTTCTCAGGCTTAACTTTCAGGCTTAACTCTCAGGCTCAACTCGTTATTTACAGCTTTTTGCTATGGCTTTTCTTGCTCTATCTCCCCAGCGATCGCACACCATTAAGGCCCTAATAGTGGTGTTTGTTTTGGCGATCGCGGCGGTGAGTGCCGTGCCCAACTACATCACAGGGCAGTGGTTTTGGAAGAACCCTCCAGAGATTGCGGCGCTGTCTGCGTTAAGAGATTTGCAGAAAAGTGGGTTAGAGTTGCCAGGGTGGACAACCGCAGACCAAAGCGTTGGTGAAATTGGCGGACACAAATGGTCGGTGCAGACCCTCCAACGCAGCACCCCCGACAGCGCCCCCGCCAGCAGTCCCACCAGTAGCCTCACTGGTAGCGCAGACGCGCCGCCTGCGGTGATCCTGCTGCTCCGCCCTCAAACTTTCTACAAAGACCAACCTCAGGTAGATTGGATGGATGTTAAGGGGGCGCAGCACTGGACGGCCGATCACCTGCGCTCAGTTCAGTTCAAGGGCTCACTTACAGGCTCACTTGCGGGTGCGCCCAGCGACTCTCCAGAGGTCACCGTCAAAGCCCGTTATCTCAGAGGGTGGAACCAAAAGCAGACCTATGCGGTCGTGCAATGGTATGCCTGGGCAACCGGCGGTAGCCCCTCGACCGGCGACTGGTTTTGGGCCGATCAGTGGGAACAGCTCAGCGATCGCCAGCGCATGCCTTGGATTGCCGTGAGTCTGCTGATCCCCATCAAACCCTTAGGAGATATCGAATCGTCCCAAGAGTTTGCGCTCTCCCTCAGCCAAACGATTCAGTCAGAGTTGATGACTCACTACCTGGCCCTGACCCCTGCCTAACAGGCATTTTGTCCGTCTATCTCCCCTGTCCCTTTAGCCCTTTATACAGTCGTTTATCATCCAGTGCGGTCAAACGATGTCACTAGCCCCCTCTATCAGCTCCCGTCGATTCACGTCAATTGGGCTCAGCACGCTCTACTCTCTGGCCACAACTCTACCTACAGCACTGGCGCTGTGGATGGCCCAGGGAACGGCGATCGCCCTACCGGCCGCCGCCCAAGGAGCACCTCCTCCCCGCTCCACAGAAGCCCCACAGATGGCGCAGTCGAGTGCCGAACAAGACATCCAAGACGCGCGGCAAAATCTCCTCAGCCCCGATAACATCAATAATCCGGCTTCCCCCACATCCCCCTATCCGTCGATCCGCCAGCCCGACGTCTATTCCAATCCATCACCGATCGATCCCAACTTTGACCGCTACCGTTTAGGCCCCGGTGATTCGATCTATATCAACGTCATCCGCTTTCCCGACCTGTCGTTTCAAGGCACCCTAGACTTAGAGGGCAACGTCTTGATCCCGCTGGTGGGGCTACGCCGCTTGCAGGGGCTGACCCTCGACGAAACCCGCGATCTCGTCCAAACTGAGCTCAACCGATACGTCGTCAACCCCCAAGCCGAGGTGGTGTTGACCGCTCAACGTTCCGTGCAGGTAACGATTCTAGGAGAAGTGGTCAAGCCTGGACTCTATCCCCTCGGCGCACCCCAGCTTGCCGTCGCCTTAGCCCAAGCCGGTGGCGCAACGCGCCTAGCCGACCTCCGCGCCATCCGCATTCGCCGTTATCTCGATGATGGCACCATCCTCGAACAAAACGTGGATCTTTACACGCCGCTCCAGCGTTCAAACTCGATTGCAGACGTGCGCCTAGCCGATGGCGACACCATCATCATCCCCACCCTAACCGCAAACAATAGCCACGACTACGACCGCGACCTAGTGGCGCTATCCACGCTTTCCCAAGCCTCAATCACCATTCGGGTGCTTAACTATGCCGGTGGTAATGGCACTACGGCCGGGCGATCGACCCTATCGGCTTTAGAATTGCCCGGTGGCAGCTCATTTGTTGATGCGGTTACCGCCACAGGCATTAACCCCAGGCGGAACATTGCCCTACTGCGCTTCGACCCCGAGTTAGGGCAAGTCGTTACCCAGCGATTTAATGCACGCGACGCCGTACGGGGTGACTACGGTCAAAATCCGCCATTAGAAGACAATGACGTTATCATAGTTGGACGTAATTTGTTCGATCGCATCAGCGGCTTACTCAATTCATTCACGCTGCCATTCCGAGATGTTTTGGGCTTTATCTTGTTCTTTGAACGCCTGACCAATAGTGCCGAAGACCTATTTGGCCCGTCGGGCGACAACAATAACGATTAACATCCATCGGTTCTGCCGGCGAATGTTTAAACGTCTTACCCTGAATAATCTCCCTGAATTGCCTATCCAGATCGAATCGTTGCTAGCATCTTTACGGAAACATTATGGCTCCACCCTTTGTTACACGCTATCTCACCGCTCTAAATCGACATAAATGGGCAGGAATTGCTGGTTTCGGGGTTGTTTTTGGGCTGTCATTCATTCCGGCGCTCCAGCCTGCTCCACCCACCACCTACGTTTCTGAGGGGGTGCTGACCTATGTGGTGCCGCCGATTAGCGTGTCTCAAACAGCCGTTGAGCTGCAACAGCAGGCACAGGAGCTGACCTCTAAAGCGCTGCTGTCCGACGCGGTAATTCAGTCGGTGATGGAGCAACTCACGGCCAAGCAACTGGCGATCACGGTCGACGAGCTCAAGACCGGACTCAAGGTGGTGGTCAACCCTGAAGATGAAAATGGTGATGCTCCCCCAGGGTTAGTAGTGGTAGTAAGCTATCAGGATCTTGATCCCCAGAGGGTACAGCTCGTCACTCAAACGGCGATGGAGGCTATTCTTGAGCAGAGTCGCGTTTACAGCACACAGCAGCTTTCTCGGATTTTAGACAACCTCAAAGAGTTGGTGCCTAAAATCGAGGGTGAGCTGCGGTCGGCAGAGCAAAATTTAGAGCGCTATATCCGCACAGAGGGGCCCGCAATTTATGCGGCCGAAGATGGGCAGGTGCTGGGGGCGATTACGGGTGGGCAACAGCAGCGGCGACAGCTTTTGTTTCAGCTCCAGGGCATTGATGCTCAAATCAGCAGTTTGGAGTCGCGTTTAGGGCTCTCGGCAGATGAAGCCTATGTTTCTGCAGCTTTGAGTGCAGACCCGATCATTGCCGACCTGCGCGCCAAAATTTACGATACTGAGTCGCAAATGTCGCTGCTTTCGCAAACGTTGCGCCCCCAGCATCCAACCATCGTTGATTTGAGGACGCAGCAGCGCGCCTACGAAGGGCTACTACAGCAGCGGGTCAGCGAGGTCTTGGGGGGCGGAGGGCAGAATTTAGTGCCGTTTAGAGCCACCAGTCGCATTCGCGAGGCCAGCAGTCTTGATCCGGCTCGGCAGCAGTTGGCGGATACGTTAGTCGGGCTCCAGACCCAGCGCGATACGCTACGCCAGCAGTTGCAGCAGCTGACGACGTCTGAACAAGAACTCCGGCAAGAATATCAAACGATTCCCAATAAGCAGATCCAGCAGGCCCGCCTACAGCAGCAGGTTGCCCTCAAGCAGGCATTTTATGACCAGCTTCAGGCTCGTTTGGCCGACGTCACAATCGCCGAAAAAGAATCAGCGGGCAATATGGTCATTGCTCAGGAAGCCACCGCTCCTGAAACAGCAGCAGTCGAGGCCCAAAACCCAATCCTGATTTTGGCAATTGGCGGCTTAGTCGGGATATTAGTCGGAGGGGGTCTGGTGCTCCTGCTCGATTCTCTCGATGCCACGTTCCATACGCTGCCCGATTTGCAAGGAGCCCTGCGGCAGCAGGAGGTGCCGGTATTGGGCTTACTGCCAATCTTGCCGCCACCGCGCGAGCCGGATGAGATACCGGTTTTGCTGGAAGCGGATTCGCCCTATCTGGAACTGTATGAGCGTTTCCGCAGCACGCTGCGTCGTTTGAATACGACTAAGCCTCTGCGGATGGTGCTTTTGACCAGTACGGTCAAGGGTGAGGGTAAAACCGATGCGTCTTATAATTTGGCGATCGCCTCTGCCCGTGCCGGTAAGCGCACCCTGTTGATTGAAGCCGATTTGCGATCGCCCTCCCAAGCCAAGTCGTTGAATGTGTCGATTGACCCAGACCACGCCCTAGAACCCTTGCGCTATTACGGTCAGCTGAGTGAATGCATTCGCCTGGTGCCAGAAGTAGAAAACCTGTATATTTTGCCGAATCCTGGCGTGCAGCGCAACGCCGCCGCCGTGCTGGAGTCGAGCGAAATGCGCCGCATGCTCGAAGACGTGCGCGGACGGTTTGATCTGGTGATTTTAGACACCCCCTCGCTTAGCCGCTATAGCGATGCCCTGCTGCTCGAACCACTGACCGACGGGCTGCTGCTGGTGACGCGTCCGGGCTATACCGAAGACGGATTGCTGACCGAAGCCGTAGAGCAGTTTACCGAATCCGACGACATTCAGTTCCTCGGTGCGGTGATCAACGCCGCTGATATTCCGGTACAGCCGCAAGACATTGTCGAAACCGAGCAGCGGTACGTGATCGAAGATTTGGAAGCGCAGCCAGAACCGTCTGAGAAAATTACCGTGGGCACCGGCCGAGACGGTTAAGATTGCCAGAGAGGCGGTTCCGATCGCACCCCCACGGCTGCCGGAATTGCCATCCAACGTTCACCCTGAAAAATTCACCCTAAAAAAAAGCGAGGTGTGACCTCGCTTTTTTTAGTCCTTTTTGTGGTGCCTCAATTGGTGCCTCAATTACAGCTGCGTTTGCTTAAAACAAGAAGTAGCGCTGGGCCATGGGCAACACGGTCGCCGGTTCACAGGTCAATAGCTCACCATCCGCCCGCACCTCGTAGGTTTCTGGATCCACTTCAATGCTGGGCGTCGCATCGTTGAGCTTCATGGATTTTTTGGTCAGTTGGCGAATGTTGGAAACGGCGATCGCCGGCCGCTTCAGGTTCAGCAAATCGGGGATGCCCTGATCGAGCGCCGCCTGAGACACAAAGGTAAATGAGGTAGCCGTCATCGCCCCACCAAAGCTGGCAAACATCGGTCGCATATGCACCGGCTGTGGCGTCGGAATACTGGCGTTGGCGTCTCCCATTTGCGCCCAGGCAATCAG
>DATNOW010000316.1:0-8138 GCA_036703515.1 Chroococcidiopsis sp. | reverse complement strand
AGGCGCTAGCCGCACCGCAGGCATTTTATTTTCACGTGAGTCTCTAAGCTCCCGGTGAGAAGAGAGTGGAGCAGAATCGTTCGCCACACGTCTGCAACGGAGAAAACTCGAAAACTCGGCAAACAAGCTTAGAAAATCTCTGAGAAAGCAACACCCCGCTAGCTTCGACTTCGCTCAGCTAGCCTTGCACCCTGAACGCAGTCGAAGGGTAGAATCTTTCCTGGGAATCGCCTTAATTGAATTCAGCTCACCGACATACACGTTATAAACGGGTGTATTTTTTGCCAGCAAATTTGCTGACAAATTTGCTGGCAAATCCCTTACTCATTCTTCAGGACATAAAGACTATTGGTATCGTAAAAACTACCCCGCTGCTCAATGGGATAGCCTGACAACAGCAGCGCTAACCAAACCTGTGTCAGCGGCATATTAATATCCCGGCACAGCGTTACCAAAGGCACAGCGCAGCACGTATGGTCGGCTCGCGCAGGGTCAGCTAGATAGTCGGCAATTTGGGTGATCCACACAGAAACGGCTTCGTCATGGGCGATCGCAATAGTATTTTCTAAACTTTCTGCCTCTTCAACGCAGTCAATAACATTAAGCAATGCCGCTTTATCGACAATTCCAGCAATCGATTCATCATCTTCAAAGTTTGGCAGACGGGGATTGCGATGCTGCAATAGCGGATCTTCTAAAAGCCCGTCAATGCTAAGCACCATCGATTGGCGTAAAACGCCAGACAGCATATCAGCCGTTAAAATGGGCTCTTCCAGGTTCAGCCGGTTTCTTTCGTCCCAGAGCACCAAGAAATGCTCAGCCCGGGCCAAACAAATAGAGGCCAGCTGAGCGATCGCATTTCCAGCCCAGTGCAAGCGTTCACTTTCAGGAATAGTGTCTAACAGTTGATCAAATAGCTGCCACAGTTTAGCGATATCCGCCGCATCAGGGTGAGCGATCGCGTCGTCAGCGAGATGGTTAAACGTAGATTGAGAAGACAAATTTTGTGTTGTCATATCGTGCTCAGCAACCGTCTAGCGCCAATGACACCTGAGTTAGGGATAGCAGTATTTCAGGTAATATTCCAGTAATATTTCAAGTAATATTCTGGACAATGTTCTAATAGCAATTCTTTATGAAGACGCGCCAAATCCGCTACCCCCTGTTCCCTTGGCACGGGGGACGGCGACAGCCGGGGGTAAATCAGGCGCAGCCTCATATAAAAACGGTATAAGTAATCATGCTCTATCAATCATAAGACGCGCGCAAAGGACATGGATCAATTGGGCAGTGCTTAACAGAAATCTCTTTAATGACATCCTCAAAGCGACCAATGCCAAACTGCTCATGAATTGAGGCCAGCATTTCTTGGATATAGTCAGTCACCTGATTGCCGCGCATTCCCATGCAGTGAATAGCCTGAATGTTGGCAATTTTTTGGTTCGACTGCCAAACTTCTGCCGCAACCGCATGAACCGGGGCATTTGAATGTTCGCGATAGAGTACGAGCACGGCAGACAATATCAGCGGTATGGGTGGCGGCTGGATTTCTAGCACTTCAACGGGGTGGGCGGCTGTCAGTGCAGAGGCCGCGCCTAGTTGCTCTGCACGACGACTGCGACGACGACTGCGATTAATATCGTCACGCTTACGGTAGTGGGAACGCCGCCGATGGCATATTTTGGGCTCCCAGCAGCGATCGCCCTGCTCTCCATGTAAACGGATCGCCTCCTCCACCGATAGCGTTGCGCACTCCAAGCATTTTCGATTGACAGGTCGGCTCATAACTAAAGCTCAAAGGAGTAAAACCACTGACGATACAGATGGGGAATTCGGCAGGGGAGAAGCCCTCTACGGCTAAAACAGCTTAGCTTGAGACGGGCTTGACACTACTTAGTGTAATTTTAGTGTAATTTTAATTTTAGTGTAATCATAGTAGCGATCGGACATCATGAAAAACTGTAAAGGGAAACGCTGCGATTAGTATTTATTAGGCAAATAAAATTTGCGCCGATCGTCCAGAAATTTTGACCGGCGTCATGCCGCGATCGCCCAATGGATCCAACAATAGATCCAAAAAACTAGATCCAAAAAACTGCACTTACACTAAAATTACGCTAAATTAAGCGTTGGCACAGCTCCATGCGTATGAGTCCTGTAATCAAGCCCAACTCACCGGAGGGAGCCCTTGGCGTAAGAGTAAACAAGAAGATCTGATGTAGAGACCTCGCATACCGTAATTTTGAAACTGCAAGCCGCTAGGCTAGCGGGGGTTCTCTATAACTTTGTCTGTGGCAATGATGTGAACGTCGATATTTTTGAGCGATCGCAGCAGTTGATGGGTCAGGGAGCCTCGGAGAATCAATTGCCATCGCGATCGCTGGCTTTCCCCTAAGACAATTTGAGTAATGTAGTAGCTTTTTGCCACCGCAGCGATCGCCCGTGCTTTATTGCTGTCGGTGACTCGAATAAATACGCCACTAAACTCTTGGCAAAGCCGTTCGCAGGCCTCAATATGCAAACTTTCACTTTTGCTGAGGAAGCGATCGGGATCATCCACAAACAGGGCGTAGAATGGAGCGTGCATATAGTTAGCCAATCGCGCCCCACGGCGGATCAGCTGAATGGCATTGGGATAGGTCGAAACACAAACTAAAACGCGCTCATGGATGTTGCAATAGGGGGCCGTGTCCTGAATGTTGCTTTTACTCTCGGCTAGGGCCTCTTCCTCAATACTGTCTGCTACTTCGCGCAGCGCTAATTCGCGCAGCGCAATTAAGTGACGCCGCTGAAAGAAGTTTTGCAGGGATTGTTCTACTTTTTCCATTGCATAAATTTTGCCATCCCGCAGGCGTTCCTCTAGAGTTTCGGGCGTGATATCTACCACCACCACTTCATCCGCATCCTCTAAGAGGCGATCGGGTACTCGCTCCCGCACTACAATTCCAGTAATGCGCGCTACTAAATCGTTTAAGCTCTCGATATGCTGAATATTTACGGTAGAGTAAACGTCGATACCTGCATCCAAAACTACTTCTACATCTTGATAGCGCTTCTCTCGCTCAGAACCGGGTACATTGGTATGCGCCAACTCGTCAATTAGCACGAGTTGGGGTTGACGCGCCAAAATTGCAGCGGTATCCATTTCTGCTAAGGCTACGCCAGCATGGATAACCTGCCGCCGTGGAATCAACTCCAGCCCCTCTGCTTTTTGGGCAGTTTCTTCCCGGTTATGGGTTTCGACCAGCCCAACAACAACGTCAATCCCTTCCTGGCGTAGACGATGCCCTTCTTCTAACATCCGATAGGTTTTGCCCACGCCAGGGGCCATGCCAATAAAAATTTTATGTTTGCCGCGTCGGGAAAGACGGCTATAGGTACTATCTGCGGAGGAAGAGGAGGAACCGTACATAAGCTAACTTAATTTCCTAACGCATCTAACGCTAAGTTGAGCTTCAGCACATTGACACCAGGTTCACCAAAGATACCGAGGAAGCGTCCATCTGTATTTTGGTAAATCAGATCTTCTAATTGGCTAGGCTGTAGTTTTCGTGCTGTTGCTACCCGGTTGATTTGCGCCTGTGCCCCAGCAAGAGTGATGTGGGGATCTAGGCTAGAGCCAGAGGTATAAACTAAATCTGCTGTAGGCTGTATTCCGCCCGCTTTTAGTCTGGGCACCTCCCCAGCGATCGCTTTCTCTGGGTCAGGATCGGCTTTACCCTGGATGCGCTCAATCAAAGCCGGATTGCTCGGAGCCAAGTTGCTTGCGCCCGAAACCCCAGTTTGCAACACCTTAGCAACGTCAGTTTGAGGATTAGCCGTGCTGTAGTAGGTCGTGCTAGGGCGACTGTTAAAGTAGCGATCGCTTGTAAACGGTTGCCCAATGAGTGCAGAACCGACAGGTTGCCCTTGGGCATTGGTTAAAATACTGCCGTTAGCCTGAAAGGGAAACACAAGTTGCCCGATGGCGATCATCACTAGGGGATAAATCAGCGCTGTCAACACCCACAGCACCAGAGTAGACCGAAGGGCCCGACCGGCTTCACGTGTAAAACTCATTAGAACTTCTCCGGTACAAACATAACAAAAAATAGATAAATCGAGATGCCTACCGTTCCTAGCCCCAGAAGCCCCAAAGCCCAAGCTTGAGAACGGGAGAAATCACCACCAGCCGCGGCATAGACTAGAGGAGCAATGCCCAGGTTGGAACACAAAGCCAGGAATAGATATAAAGCGTGTTTGAATTTCATGGGTTTTGGTTTGAAGTGAGGTTCGCTAATTTAAGCAAAGGGCAATATTAAATCGATCGCCTTGATCGCAATAAAGGGAGCAATAACGCCGCCTAAACCGTAGATCAAGATATTCCGCTGGAGCAGTTGATCGGCAGTGAGGGGACGAAACTGCACGCCTTGGAGCGCCAAGGGAATTAATACTGGAATAATCAGGGCGTTGTAGATCAACGCTGAGACAATGGCCGATTGAGCACTTTTTAAGTCCATGACATTGAGGGCACCAATACCTGCCGCCGCAAAGATTGTGGGGATAATGGCAAAATATTTGGCAATATCGTTAGCCACTGAAAAAGTCGTTAATGCACCACGGGTAATCAGCAATTGCTTCCCGATGGTGACGAGATCAATTAATTTGGTGGGATCGGAATCTAAATCCACCATATTGGCCGCTTCTTTGGCGGCTTGGGTGCCAGAATTCATCGCTACCCCGACATTGGCTTGAGCCAGGGCGGGCGCGTCATTGGTGCCATCGCCGGTCATGGCCACCAGCTTACCCTGGGCCTGTTCGGAACGGATGACATCTATCTTGTCTTCGGGGGTCGCTTCGGCAATGAAGTCATCCACGCCCGCTTCTTTAGCAATAACAGAAGCGGTGATGCGGTTATCGCCCGTCAGCATGATAGTTTTTACCCCCATCCGACGCAGTTGGTCAAACCGCTCGCGCAAACCGGGTTTGACAATATCCTTGAGGTAAATCACCCCGTAGATATCGTCGCTTTTACACACTGCCAGGGGAGTTCCACCCAAATGGGAAACGCGCTCATAGGCTTGATCGAGCGCAGGCGGAACTTGACCACTGCGCGATCGCACAAATCCCTTAATGGCATCGACTGCCCCTTTGCGATATTCTTGCCCACCGAGATCCGTACCGCTCATCCGAGTTCGTGCCGAGAACTCAATGCCCTCGGCCGATGTGACATCCAAATCGACCGTCGCGCCCAACTGCTGGGCTAACTGAACAATCGATCGCCCCTCTGGAGTTTCATCAAACAAACTGGCTAGCAGACAGACCGTTGCCATATCCTGGACGGAATGCCCGTTGACCGGAATAAAATCATCCGCCAGCCGGTTGCCTAGGGTAATTGTCCCAGTTTTATCTAGCACCAGAGTATTGACGTCACCGCAGGCTTCCACAGCCCGTCCCGACGTGGCAATGACGTTAAACTGCGCGACCCGATCCATCCCGGCAATGCCGATCGCACTCAACAGGCCGCCAATCGTGGTAGGAATCAGCGCCACTAGCAGTGAAATTAAGATGGCCACGCTGGTACCAGCGCGCAAATTATTGCCGACTGCTGCCCCCATCGTTTTATCTAAAAAGCTAGCGATATAGCCTGAAATCGCAGGCGTGGTCGCAACAACAATCAAAAATACTTGAGTCAGCACCGCTAGCAGCACGGTCAGGGCAATTTCGTTGGGGGTTTTGGTACGTTCAGCCCCTTCCACCAAGGCAATCATCCGATCAATAAACCCTTGACCCGGATCGGAAGTAATCCGCACCACTAGCTGATCGGAAAGCAGACGAGTGCCGCCTGTCACCGAACTGGCAATGTCGGTACCCGGTTGCTTGAGCACCGGAGCCGATTCCCCCGTGATTGCTGATTCATCTACCGAACCAATGCCTTGGATCACTTCGCCATCGGCAGGAATCATATCTCCTGCCTCCACTTGCACCTGATCACCGCGCCGCAATTCAGTTGAATTCACTTCCTGAATGGTGCCATCGGGCAAAAGTTTGCGGGCTACTGTATCACTGCGCGTCGATCGCAACGCATCGGCTTGGGCTTTGCCTCGACCCTCAGCTACCGCTTCAGCAAAATTGGCAAATAGAACAGTGAAAAACAGAATTAGCGTGATAGTGCCATTCAACAATCGCTGCTGCCCCGCATCGGCCTGCACTGTACCAAACAGATCGGGGTTAAGGGTCACTAGCAATGTCACAATCGTCCCCAGCCACACCACAAACATCACAGGATTGCGAACGGCAACTCGTGGGTTGAGCTTAAGGAAGGATTCACGAATAGCACGCTGATATAATCCGGTGCGGTCAGCCTTCGTAATATGTTTGCGATCGCCTCGACGACCACCCGGTATGCGAATTGGATTGGATTTCATAGGATACTTAATGACAAATGATTGCTGACAAATGACTGCTGACGAATGAGCAATAAGGGACTTGTGTGAACATAAAATACTTGCGGTGCGTTATGGCTAGCGCCTAACACACCCTACCGAACCAGAAAATAATTACTGCCCAGCAATTTGAAATGCTTCTGCGATCGGGCCTAGGGCCAACACCGGGAAAAAGGTGAGCGCGCCCAAGATCAAAATCACCCCGGCGGTAACGCCAGTAAACAACCCTGTATCGGTTCGTAGGGTTCCAGCAGTAGCGGGAACGGGCTGTTTGCGCGATATGCTGTCAGCTAACAGCAGCAGTGAAACAATTGGAATATAGCGTCCGGCGAGTAGGCTAAAGCAGGTGCTTAAGTTCCACCATAGGGCTGTAGTGCTAGGCTCTGCCCCAGCGGCGATCGCCAGCGGTGAGGGTTGGGAATCGCCTAGTCCCTCAAAGCCCGAGCCATTGTTAGCAGCGGCAGAAGCATATTCGTAAATTATCTGGGTGAGACCATGAAAACCAGGGTTGCTCACGCCCTGAAGATCGGGAAAGGCTAGGGTAATAGCACCCGGAATCAAAATCGCAATTGGATGTACCAACAGCAGCAAAAAGCTAGCCAGCACTACTTCCCGCTTCTCGATTTTGCGTCCCAAAAACTCTGGGGTACGCCCCACCATTAGCCCGGTAACAAATACAGCCAGAATTAGGTAAGCAAATAGATACGCAGTGCCTGTTCCCTGTCCACCAAAGACAATTTGCAGCAGCATATTAGACAGGGTAATCATGCCGCCCGGTGGCATAAAGGAATCATGCAAACTGTTGACCGCACCAGTCATCGTAGCTGTGGTAAATGCTGCATATAGAGCCGACTGAGCCCAGCCAAAGCGCACCTCTTTTCCTTCTAAATTGACTGCTTGATCCACGCCTAGGATGGCATTCACAGCAGGATTACCGCTATATTCTCCAATAGCAGCGATGCTGATAAAAGCAATCAAAATGACTAACGGAATCAGATAAACGAGCCAAGCTTGCTTGGCGTTATTGGCAAAAACGCCATAGGTGTGAATCAGCGCGCTGGGAATAGACAATAGCGCGACCAGTTGCACCAAATTAGTGAAGCCATTGGGATTTTCAAAGGGATGGGCGGAGTTAATAGCAAAGAAGCCGCCGCCGTTCTCACCCAGTGCCTTAATAATCTCAAAGTGGGCCACCGGGCCGCGGGCGATCGCCTGACTAATAGCAGGATTTTCCAAAGTCGGAAAGACAACCGGGCCCGATAACGTTTCAGGCACTCCTGCAATGATTAGGGCGATCGCACCAACCACGCTAATGGGCAAGAGGATACGGGTAATCGCTCGCACCAAATCGACATAGAAATTGCCAAGGGGCAGACCCGTCAAGCCTCGAATAAAAGCAATACCCACGGCAAGCCCTGTCGCCGCTGAGGTAAACATGAGATAGCCTAACGCCCACATTTGGCTGGCATAGCTGAGATAAGTTTCCCCGGAATAATGCTGCTGATTTGTATTGGTGATAAATGAAATTGTGGTATGCAGCACGGTATCCCAGGTCGGTGCAGGAAGACCCGTTGGGTTAAACGGCAGAAACTGCTGACCGGTAATGATGGCGAAGATCAGCCCCGCCATGACGATATTGCTGTAAATAATGGCACGGGCATATTGCCAACCGGTCATATTTTCCTGCGATCGCACACCCATTAATCCATATAG
>DATNOW010000315.1:0-2869 GCA_036703515.1 Chroococcidiopsis sp. | reverse complement strand
CGTTTCGGCAGAAGCAAACCCACTGTTAAACAAATTGGTGCGGAGATAGGTATCAAAGAAGGTATCGGGGGCCTCACCCGTAACCAGCTTGGCAACCGCGATCCCTGGTTTGAGCGCATCCGACTGATAAAAGGCGTCAGGCTGGGCAAAATCGGCACGGGTCGCCTCTTGGGCGGCAAAGTTGGCCAATACATCGTAGAGCGCTGTAGGCACCTCAACCGCTTGCCCCAAATCGGCTAAGGTGCGTGGCGCTTCCGACAGCACATAAATCGTCTTGCCCTCAACAAAAAACAGCGTCAAAAACTGCGTTAGACCATTTCGAGAGACTTGATAAACCCGCCGATTAGCCTCACCTGGAAATGCATTGACGCTATATTGCTTAGCCGTTAGCTCTCGCTGAAAATAGCTGGACACATCCTCTAAAGAAGCATTGGTCTGAATACAGGAGGAAAGGTTGTAGCAACCGGGCACCCCACCCGGATAGAGCGGAAAATCTTGCCAAGGATTACCGCCATTGGCCGGAGCCGGTGGGGCAGCGTCTGCCGGGGGTGACGGTGTGGACTGAGGCGTGGGAGACGCAGCAGGACTAGGCTGAGGAATCGCCGCAGTTGTAGCTTGCTGCACAACGGGCGATCGCGGCGGTGGGGATACGCGAGGGGTGGGCTGGGTCTGCGGAGTCGGCCCCGGCGAAGCCTGTGTTTGTGCGGGCAACTGCGTAATCCGCACGCTCATCTCCTCTGGTTCAGCAGGGGGTGGCTCTGGCTCTGAGGGCATTGGGATAAACACAACCAGAGCGTGGAGCCCCAAAGATGCCAGCGTCATGATCCAGATCAACGGCCGTGCAGCAACGCCCCTGGAACCTGGAGAGCGATGCAACCCAAAATCAGCACCCGACAATTCGGCAGAGGCTTGATTCAAGGATCCATCAGACAAGGCGATCGCCGCTTCATCGGTCTGGACGGGGGAAGCAATGGATGGGGAAATTGGGGTTTCAGACGTTACGGTTTCAGACACTGGCATCAATAAAGTGAGACACAGAAAAGCGAGACACAAGAACCAAAAATCGGCTCGGGGCGTGATGTTGGGGCGTAATATCGGGACGTGATGTTGGAGTCTCGATCACAGAGGCCCCAACACCGCTATTTCCCATTACGAGCACGGGAATGGGTGTAGAACAGCAGATCATGTCGATGTGGGCTTATTGGCCACATCGACATGATCTGCCCTAGAGCAGCAACATCCAATTTGATAAAATCACCAAACAAAAACTACACTATCGTTATCGAGATTGCGTAGTATAGATCTGGTCAAAGATTCCACCATCATCAAAAAAGCGCCGCTGCACCTCTGACCAGCCGCCAAAGTCTTGCACTGTATAAAGCTGACTGACTCTGGGGAAGCGGTTTTGCACCTCTCGTGCCACCTCTGGATTGACCGGGCGGAACCCGACGCTGGCAAATTCTCGCTGGGCTGCTGGCGTAAACAAAAACTCAACAAAGGCTTCCGCCACTTCACGAGTGCCGTGCTCATCGACATTTTTATCAACAACCGCCACGGGTGCATCAATGGAAATATTGACCGGAGGAATAACCGAGAAAAACTGATCTTCGCCCCGTTGAGATGCCAAAATCACCTCATTTTCGTAGTTAAGCAGCACATCACCTTGACCACGGGTAAAGAAGGTATCTGTGGCCTCGCGTGCGTCTCTAGGCAATACGGGGGTATTGCGATACACCTGCGACACAAAGTCACGCGCCTGGGTTTCAGTGCCGCCTGTTTCTGTGATGGATCCCCAGAGACCCAGAAAATTCCAGCGAGCGCCGCCTGAAGTTTTAGGATTAGCGGTGATCACCGCCACATCTGGACGCACGAGATCACTCCATGTCCGAATTCGCTTGGGGTTGCCCTGACGGGTGACAAAGGCAATCACCGAATGGGTAACGATGGCATCATTGGGTGCTTCTGATTCCCAACCGTCATCAATCAACCCCGCCTGCTCAATCTTGCTGACATCCGATGACAGGGCTAGGGCGACCACATCAGCTTCTAGACCGTCAATGACAGCACGCGCTTGAGAACCTGATCCACCATAGCTGGTATTAAACTCCACATTCTGACCATTGTGGGTACGTCTCCACTGCTCAACAAACAGCGGGATGATGCGGTCGTAGGCAGCCTGGGTGACGGCATAAGACACCAACGTCAACTGAACCGTGGGTGGAGCCTGACTCACCAACTGTGAGTTTTGCTTTTGCTGGGCCGGTGCCGGACTGCCCATCGCCGGACTCGCAACAACTGCGGCAACACCAATGCTGGTTGCTAAGAATAGCCCAGAGGTTTGTATTGAAGACTTGGCGATCGATCGCCACAGGGGGGCCAATACATCACGCACTAATTGCTGCGCAGCCTGCACGGGAGAAGACTGCTGGTGAAATTCATCTTGCATATGCTTGTCAATGCCTTTGATTACTTTAATCTACGGTATTTTGGTAGAGATACCGTATATTGCATTCATAGAAAATCTCACAATCAAAAGAAAAAAGCAAGCCACTGCTCTATATTTCGATTCGGTCAAACTCTATGGCGAGCGATCGCAGTCCTCGGCGCTCCAGTCGAAATATCCCCACATAGCTCAGACAAAGGGGTATATCCCCCATGCAAAAGCAGAAATCTGACGATTGATTTTGACGTTTGATTTGACTTGCTTTTTATTCCGTGGCTGTGAGAATATAGCTTGCACTCAAACTACGGTACATCGATCGATTTATCGATGTTTATTCGAGAGTTAATAGGGTGAGCCGTCTGCTGTCTCTCAGATCGCCCGCCATTTGCAGATATCGCTTACCTGCACGAGGTTGTGCCTTGAACA
>DATNOW010000314.1:0-3061 GCA_036703515.1 Chroococcidiopsis sp. | reverse complement strand
CGATCGCCTGGTTAATGCCGGTATCCACCGCGTCGGCAATAAACTGCAGCCCAAGCTGAATCTGTACTTGGGCAATCTGCCAGCCGCGTTCGGGCAGCAGGGCATCGACCGTAATCCCGTCAAAAAACTGACCCATCGCAGGCGTTGTCGTGCGGCTGTGACCAATCACTTGCTGCACCACCTGCTCGGCGGAGATAGGCTGACGCCCAAATTCATAGTCTGGGGTTTGCACCATCACCGCTTCAGACAGCAACTCTGGCGGCGGCTGGTGGGTAACCAGGTCGAGCGTCCACAGCGCTTCTTCAGTTTCGACCGTCAGCGCCATCACCAAGCGCACAACCCCAGCCTGCCATCCCTCTGCCCGCTGGACTTGCGCAGCAACGCCCTCTAAAAGCCGCATCGTTTCATAGGTGCTGCGGGCAATGCACCACAGCAACCAGGGTTCTAGGGTTTCAATCAGGGCATACTCTTGCCCAAGTATGTGCCCCAGCACAGGCCCAACCGCGTGCCCGACCGGGTGCCTCATCGCATCTACCTCGTCTCCCCGCAGGGGAGCCGCCGACAGGCTTGGAATATCCAGCGCGGCAGACTGGGGCGATCGCCTGCGTACCGCTTCGACCACATCCCACGCTTCTTCGAGGACGTAGGGGGCGATCGCTTCGGGATCGTTTAATAGCTCTAGGGGAAAACCACTGTCAGGCGATCGCAGGCTGCCCATTACCGCCATCAATCGCTGCACTGCCGTAACCAAGGCATTATTAGCCGGCAGGTTAGGGTTTAAGTCAGGGTTCAGCTTAGCCGTTCGATCAGGAATCGGCTTTGGGGTAGGCGATCGCTGCGCCTCGACTCCGTCAGCCAGCCTCAACACAATCTGGCGTACCATCGCAGCATTCGCCCGGGCCGGGCTTACCGCAGGCTCCAGGGCCACCGTCAGCGGCCGCACATCCAGCACCAGCGCATCTACAGGTTGAAGGTCAGACATTGGCATTGATCACAAGATTGCGATCCTAGGGGGCATCGGAGCAAGGTTATGGTTCTCCTGGATACAGAATGCCCACCCGTTGCCAAGAGACTACCAACCTTACAGCCTCACTCCTACTCCACCCGGATCACCGACAGCACCGCTCCTGTGTAGTAATGCGTCAAAATTTGCTGATAGTTATAGCCTTGCTGGGCCAACCCCAACGCTCCCCATTGGCTCATCCCTAGCCCGTGCCCAAAGCCGCGACCGACAATTTGAAAACTGTGGGGTAAAGATACCGCACCGTTTGCACTGGCCACATTGCCCATCTGCGGCACAACGCTAAACAGGGTGCTGCGCAAGTTCAGGGCGCTGCGTAAGTCATTGCCACTGATCGTCCGCGTGCCGGCATCGCCCACCACCCGCATCGAGACAATGCGCCCATTGGGAGTCGTCTCCTCAGGAACCATCGAAATGATATTGCCCACACCCGTTACCAACTGCCGGAGGCGATCGGCCGGGATCGTTTCAGACCATTGATAGACCGGCGCAATTTGGTCGTAGTCTTGGACGCTGCGCAGATAGGGCAGCGGGCTAGACCAAACATCTTCGACGTTTTCGGTGCGCCCACCTGACGACGAGTGAAACACAGCTTCAATAATTTGCCCGTTGTAGGTCAAAACCTGGCCACGCGTTTGATCGACTGCGGCCCGCGTGCTGGGAGCTTCTTCTTTGATGCCTTCATAGACTTGCCAACGTGTCGTGTCGCCCACATCAAACACCGTATTGGCATTGCTCTGGCGCTGATACAGCACGTAAGAGCGAGCGGCTACCGCTTGAGACTTGAGCGCTTCTAAGTTCCAGTTGGTAGGCATCTCGCCGCCCACAACGCTATAGAGATATTGCTCTAAATCGACATAGTTGACAGCCGTCAAGCCGCTGCCTGTGCGCACGACAAGCACCCGTCCCCGATACCAGTTGTCGCCAATGTAGACTAGTCCATCCTGGTCGGGCTCAACCCAAACGGCCCCTGCTTGCCAGTCACCAACGGTGATCCGTCCTGCCTCTTCAGAAAGCTCAATGGCGCTGTTGGCCGGCAACTCGCCCAACACTTGCCCCGCCGGATCGCGCAAAACAGCAGGGGTAGAGCTACCCACGCGCACCTGGCTAGCGTCTTGCTCGACGGCCACCCGTAGCTCTAACTCTGCTAGGGCAGGGGCGACCATGGCCAGCCACACCAGCAGCGACAACCACCCACTTCGTTTTCCCAGTCGCAACAGCGCAACAAGCCGCGAATAGAGGTGGTCTCTAGAACTCATGATTGTTAGCTCCTTCCATGAACAGCGTGAGTTGGTGGTGTGTTGAAGATGCAGTCGCAAGGACTTTTAGGTGTGAAAACGAAAAATCTTACAGCCGCCCTGATGGAAGAAAATTGATATCCCTGGAAACTGGGGTTATTCTACCAGCCAATCGGGGAGCGCGATCCCAGATCTTGCCCAATCTCGATACCCGATTCCAGTACCCAATTGCCTTGCTTAATTTGGCTCAATCAATCTGGCTCAATTCAATCTTGCTCAATATAGATCACTTTTTTATCTTCCGCACTTGGCTAAATACACCTGCACTGGACTGCACTGGACTAGACTACACTGCACTGCAACTAGAGCGATCGCCCCAAACGCAAAAAAATGCGCGGCTCGTTTGGCAAGCTGCGCACGGGGGTTGTTAGTGAATAACTGGTGCATTTCTGGTGCATTCATTGGCGCATCGCTGGTGTATTCCAGGACGGCCAAAGCAACGCTGTTGTTTCGGGGATGCGATCGCCTACTGCCCCATGGGCTTAACCCAACTGAGGCTCACGGGATGCGACACCGTAGACAACACACCCTCTTTGAGAATCGACGTGCTGATCTGCGGCTTGGGCATGGATGGTAGGCACGCATCCGATAAGACAGGCGTTCTGACAACCGATAGGTTAGGCGACTGGGTTGATGGCAAGATTGAGGTGCTGCCATGGGCATGGGGCGCAGGCGTCAGCGTGGCGTTAGGGAGAATGGTCGTCCCTACCTGCGGCGAAATCGGCGCAAACGCATTATCGAG
>DATNOW010000313.1:0-3760 GCA_036703515.1 Chroococcidiopsis sp. | reverse complement strand
CGTTTCGGTGTCATAGCAGCGAATACTTTTGAGTAGTGCGATCGCCTGTTCGGTAACCTTATCGTTGGCAATAATATAGATGCCGCGGCTCATAGAAATCTCCTTGGTTTACCGGGCGGGGGTGAGCTTTTTCAGCAGTTTCGTGATTATGCTAGGGGGCTGATCATAGGGTTTCGGTTTGCCCTTATAGGAGGGGCGATCGCCTGGATTTTTAAGATAGCGATAGTGCAAAAACAAATCGCGATAGGGAAAGTCAATATTGTCTCCGCTACAAAGTTTGGTAAACAGCGACGAACTCAGCCCAATGTAGTGCAAATAGGTCAGCGGCTGCCCATGGTCGAGCAGCGTTGCCCCTTGGGGCACAAAGTGCGGCGACGTCACACAGCAGCCCGTCACCTGGTCTTTGGGCAAGGTGCGCGAGAAGTTGATCGACGACAGCCCCGTTTTCATCACCATGTAGTTGAGCATGGTTTGGTCGGGGGCCATGGCATACAAAATCTCAGCATCCCCCGCGCTCAGATCGCGGATCAGCGCATTGCGGGTTTCTTCGGGAAATAGCCCCCGCTTGGCCGCAAACATACCTGCACAAAAAATTTCAGAACCAATGCGCTCGTCAGAAAATACCGCATTGAGCTTGGGCGACGACACATCATAGACGTGGGAGGGATCTTTAAACTGAAAGTCGTAGACCGCAACATCGTGAGTTTCTAGGGCATCAAACAACGGCTGTAGCGAGCCCAGCACTAAGGTATCGGCATCGAGGTAAATAAAGCGATCGAAGGGGCCGTCAAACCCACAAAAACGACGGTGCATACCGAGTCGATGCTCGGTGGTCGAGCCAATCCGCTGCCACTGCTGGTGAGCGGTGGGATGGGCAGCCCAAATAGTCTTGGCAAAGGTTTCCCAGCGATCAATCGAGGCGCGATCGCCATATACCGTGACGTTGGGGCGACGGGAGACTTCCTCTAATACCCGTTCGAGGCGATCGTCGTAGGGATAAATGCAAACGGGAGTTTCGGCACCCAAATTGGCTTCAATGCTGTTGAGCAGGGCTACGAGCTGGTCGTAAACCACATCATTCGCAAGGGTACAGATTCCATCCATGATTTTTTCGTGCTGTATACGACCGAGTCAGGCGATCACGTTCTCAGGGCAATGGGTTGAATGGACGATAGATCCTGTGTATTTCCGTGCGAAATCAATCGGAATCATAACCTTGGAGCCCAGGCAATCACCACGACTGGCAGCGCAAAACACGGAATCTTAAAGGTAAATCGCCTGCGAAACCCCTCGACTTTACAAACTTTTTACATCAAATCAGCGATCGCCCGCGAGATTACGCAAGACATTAGGGACGCTTTACCTTCTCTGCATTTTCAGAATTCGGGTCAGGACTAGGGCTAGATTTGAGCGGCAACCGCACGATAAACGTCGTGCCCACCCCTTCTTGACTGGTAAACGTAACCTTGCCGCTGTGTTGCGCAACGGCCTCTTTGACGATGGCTAGCCCCAAACCTGTGCCGCGAATCGTGCTGACATTACGCGCCCGGTGAAACATCTCAAACAGCATAGCCTGGTCATCGCGGGGGATGCCAATGCCGCGATCGGTAATTTCAAAAATGATCTGATCCTCCGAACACGATATGCAAAAGTCGATGATGCCTCCACCCGGCGAATATTTCACCGCATTGGAGAGGAGGTTGGTCAAAATCGATCGCAGTAAACCCGGATCGAAGTAGAGCAAGCCACAGTCAGCCGAATAGCGAAAGGCGATCGCATGATTCGCCCCCAATCCTAACTGCATTTCGTCGACAATGCCACGACAAAACCGGTCTAAATCAATCAGATCCGGCTGAAAATCGAGCTTTCCGGCTTCAGCCTTACCAATCGTCAAGACATCTTCCAAAAGCTGCGTCATGGTTTCGATCGCCACCCGACTGCGCTGAAAATACTGCTGCTTGCGTTCTTCTGACGCGAGGTGGCCATAGCGTTCGAGCAGCTCTAGGGAAGTGCGCAGCACCGTCAGGGGCGTGCGCAGCTCGTGCGACACCATCGACACAAAGCGCGACTTCAGCTCATTTAACTCGCGCTCTTGCTGCAAGGCTAAGCGAATTTCATATTCTGTTTGCTTGCCTTCTTTGATCAGCTGCTCCCGCGTGCGGATGCTGTGGATCATGCTTTCAAAAACCTCAGCCAGGGTATTGAACTCATCGGGATAGCGATTGTTGGTATTTAGCTCCATCGGCGTGCTGTAGTCGCCAGCGCTAATCCGCTGGGCCGAGTGCGTCAGCCGCGACAAGCGCTGGGTCAAAATTCCCGATAGCCCATAGATCAACACAAACAAAATGGCGTAGGTGATGATGAAGGCAATTAAAACCCGATTGCGGATTGCAGTCTGCACCTGCAGCACATAGTCAGCCTGAATATCTAAGCCCAAAACAGCAACCACATTGCCGTCGTCATCGCGCAGGGGCATCGCCGCCGACAGCCAGCTTCCCCAGCGATCGCGATAGATATTGGGCGTTTCAAACAGCGCTTGGTAGTTGTAAACATAGTAGGCGGCCCGCCCGGCCCGTTCCGTTTCTAGAAATCGGGCCGCCTTGGCCGCGTCATAATTGGCCCAGAGATCCACCAGATAGACAATTTCTAGCTGATCGGCAGGTACCGTCCCCCGCGCTCTTTGGTTTTGCCCCGAAACTGGCATAACGCGATAGGAATACAGCCAGGCCCGGGGCTCAATCCGATGAACCGTCTCAAACCAAGCAAGCTGGTTGTAGTAGCGCGGATCATCCGAAAAACCCGCCGCATTGGGCTTCCCCGTGTGATATAGCGCCTCTAGCTCATCGACATCAACCCCCTTAGCAGCCCCTTCAAGGGTATAGCGCATGTCGGTTTTGAGGCGCGAAATCGTCTTGTCAATGGTGAAGGTATAAAACCAGTAGAACGCGCCAGCAAACACAACGCTGAACACCACACTAAAGCCAACCAAAAGCTTAACCCGCAGACTAACCGGCTTAATCCGTTGGCTGAGCGCTGTAGAAATGGTCTTGAACTGGGGTTTTAAGGGCTGATGCTGCACAGTGTGCTTAAACTTCCTAGCGGGTAGAGCGGAGAGCGCGCATCTATAACTGAGCCTCACGATAGCCTAAACAACATGAGGTTTGGCGAGGGTTGAGGACGCTAAAGTTAGGCAGGGAGCGCAAACTAGCCAATAAATTAGGACGCGGGAATTTTGGCGATCGCTCCTACTGCGCCAAACTCAGATTCTATTTTAGAGCCCTTTTTAAGAGACCCCTTTAGAGCTGTACCTTTAGAGCCAGCCTTGAGAGCTACCCTTGAGAGTCCATTCGCAGGGCAGATTGCCAGACGCGATGCAGCCACGATGCAGAGCAGACCGAATCCTAGCATCATTCTTTAGGCAGAGAATTTTTTCTACCCCGCTTAAAATGCCCCAATTGCTCGCTATTGTTACAGTACTTACGACTAATACGGCGATCGCCAGGGCAAATCCGCACAACTCATCGCTGCACTGTGCCCCATCTCTAGGTCGCCCCTAGCCAGTTCGCCGACGCCCGATTAGGGGAAAGCCCGCCCCTCTTTGAAAAAGAAGGGCGGGCTCTCGATGGATTGTGAATTACATAATGTCTATCCGCACTTGTGCCGGCAAGGGCGCACATCGGTGCGCCCCTACCCAAGAATTGCAGGTTGTCACACGTTCACCCTTCACCCTTTCTCTCAGAAGCTTCTCGCCCGCAGGCAA
>DATNOW010000312.1:0-4193 GCA_036703515.1 Chroococcidiopsis sp. | reverse complement strand
CGCAGGCGAATCGACTCTGGCGTCACCTCTAGCAGTTCATCGGGGCCGATGTATTCTAGGGCGCGCTCTAGGCTCATGTCGATGGGCGTTTGCAACTGCACCAGTTCTTCCCCGCCCGATGCCCGGTGGTTGGTCAACTGCTTGGTCTTACAAACGTTTAGTTCGAGATCTTGAGGACGGTTGTGTTCGCCCACAATCATGCCCTTGTAGACCTTGACCCCCGGTGAGATAAAGAAGGCACCCCGGTCTTCCGCATTCTTGAGGGAATAGAAGGTGGCAACCCCTTCTTCAAAGGAGATCAGCACACCGTTGCGGCGCGATTCGATGTCGCCCGACAGCGGACGGTAATCGAGGAAGCTGTGGTTCATGATGCCTTCCCCACGGGTGAGGCGCATGAATTCACCCCGGAAGCCAATCAGGCCCCGCGCCGGGATGACAAATTCAAGCTGGGTGCGGCCGTTGGTGCTGACCTGCATGTCTTGCATTTCGCCACGACGCTGACCGAGGCGCTCAATGCAGCCGCCCACGGCTTCTTCGGGTACGTCGAGCACCAATAGCTCAAACGGTTCGCAGGGTTGGCCGTTGACTTCGCGGTAAATCACCTGCGGCTGCGACACTTGGAACTCATACCCTTCGCGGCGCATGGTTTCAATCAAAATGCCGAGGTGCAGTTCACCCCGACCGGCTACAGCCAGTTTGTCGGGTGAGTCGGTTTCTTCCACCCGCAGGGCGACGTTGGTTTCTAGCTCTCGCATGAGGCGATCGCGCACCTGACGGGAGGTGACAAACTGCCCTTCTTGACCGGCAAAGGGCGAATCGTTGACCGAGAAGGTCATTTGCAGGGTGGGTTCATCAACTTTAATCAGGGGCAGCGCTTGGGGCTCGTTGGGATCGGTAATCGTCTCACCAATGTTGGCATCAGCAAAACCCGACACAGCAACGATGTGCCCTGCCGAAGATTCGCTCATCTCCACCCGCTTCAGGCCATCAAAGCCCAGCAGCTTGGTGATTTTGGCTTTGACGATGCTGCCATCTTCTTTGACCAGTGCGGCCTGCTGCCCAGTATGGATGGTGCCGTTGTGAATCCGACCGATGACGATGCGGCCCAGGTACTCGGAATAGTCGAGGGTCGTGACCTGAAGCTGCAACGGCTTTTGGGGATCACCAACCGGCGGCGGCACATGGCGCAAAATCGCCTCAAACAAAGGCTGCATATCAACCGGCTCGTCGTCGAGCTTGTCTTTGGCGTAGCCGCTCAAACCGGAGGCAAACAGGTAAGGGAATTCGCACTGATCGTCGTCAGCGCCCAGTTCGAGGAACAGGTCAAGCACCTTGTCGATGGCCCCGTAGGGATCAGCCTGAGGACGGTCAATTTTGTTGACGACGACAATCGGGCGCAACCCTTTTTCGAGGGCTTTTTTCAGCACAAAGCGGGTTTGGGGCATCGGGCCTTCGTTGGCATCAACGATCAGGATACAGCCGTCTACCATGCCGAGGACGCGCTCAACTTCACCACCAAAGTCAGCGTGGCCGGGGGTATCTACGATATTGATCAGCGTGTCTTTGAAGTGAACCGCTGTATTTTTAGACAGAATCGTGATCCCGCGCTCCCGCTCTAGGGTGTTGGAGTCCATCACGCAGTCTGGAACTTCCTCCCCTTCTCGAAACGTACCGGATTGCTTTAGCAGGGCATCGACGAGGGTTGTTTTGCCGTGGTCAACGTGGGCAATGATGGCAACGTTGCGAATGGGAAGAGTCATAGGAAATTCCAGAAAAATGAAAATGGAGGAACGCTTAAAGACTGGATAGAAATGCTAGTGGCAGAGGAATTCGTTAAGGAAGTTTTCCTTGCGATTCAAAAGCAAATCATGTAAAGAAGACTTACAGATCTTAACGCACTCGTTACCCAAACGGCGTCAGGATATTTGCGATCGCCCACAAATTTATTCCCAAGTTTACCGACAGGGGATAGGGCTGCATGAATGGAGCGATCGCCCTATCACAGCAGGGGTAAACGCCTGAATTGGGCACACTAGCTGGGGGATGGCTGAGGACAATGAATCACTGCGAGAGACAGCTTGTCTAGCCCCATGTCTCTCGGATTGTGCACCCTCATGTCTCGTATCCCGTGCCAGTCGTAGCCCGTAGCCTGACTCTATGCCAACACCGTCGCCAAAATCATCGCAGCCTTTAGATACCTCTATTCTAGTGTTACCCGATTGGGTTCGTCTGCGTCTTGAAGCGGCGATGCAGTTAGGCCAACAGCAGCAGTTTGATCAAGCGGTGGCGCAATGCCAACAGGTTTTAGACTCGTATCCTGACCATGCCCCCGCCCATCACCTGTTAGGCTTGGTCGCATTGCAGCAGCAGCGCTATGGTGAGGCGCGATCGCACTTTGAACAGGCGATCGCGATCGGGCCACCGGCGGCAGATTATCACAACCATGCCGGAGTAGCCTGCTTTCGCCTCGGCCAGCTGGATGACGGCATTGCCCACTATCAACGGGCTGTTGAGCTGCAACCACAAGCGATCGATGGGCGCTATAACCTCGCGTTGGGGTTGCAGCAGCGCCAGCGTCATGCGGAAGCTGTCCCGCACCTAGAGCAGATCGTGGCACAGGAACCCACCCTCATCGCCGCCCATTATCAGCTAGGCAATGCCTGGCAGGCGCAGCATCAGTATGGCCGGGCGATCGCCTGCTATCGCCAAGCGATCGCTTTACATCGCGATCCCAGCACGGTAGAGACTCCCCTCAATCGGATGATCCCGGTACGGCTGGCGGCCGTGTGGTACAACTTGGGCGTGGCGTTGCAAGAGCAGCGCGACCTGGCCCCCGCTCAAGCCGCCTATGAACAGGCCTTAGCGCTGCACCCCGACTATGGCGAAGCACTCAACGCCCTGGGCACCCTGCTGGAACAACAGGATCAAACCACCGAGGCGATCGCCCTCTACCAACGCGCCCAAGCCCAACTGCCGAACTATGCCCCCCTGTGGATCAACCTGGGCAGTCTATATCTGCGACAGGAGCAATGGGATCAGGCCGAACAGTGCTTTCGGCGTAGCCTAGAATGCGATCCCCATAGCCTCAAGGGGATCAATGGACTGCTGAAATGGTCTACCCAAACCTGCCACTGGGATGAACTAGACAGGCTGACCCAACAACTGTGGCAAATCGGTCGCGACACCATTTGCACCGATATCTCGATCTACAACACGCTGTTTTTGCCGCTGTCGCCCAGTCAGCTCAAAATCTTAGCCCAAAATCATGCCCAAGCCGTCGCCCAGCGCGTTACTTCACTCGGCACAGCCTCACCTTTCACCTTTCCCAATCCCCACTCACCGCGCCAAACCCAGCCAGAAGCCGTCAATACACCGCTGCGGCTGGGCTATGTGTCGGGCGACTACCGCAATCAGGCTGTAGCGCATCTGATTTTGCGCCTGTTTGCACAGCACCAGCGGCCCCAGTTTGAAGTCTATGCCTACTCCCTGGGGATCGATGATGGCAGTACCTATCGGCGCAAATTTGAGAGCGACTGTGACATCTTTCGCGATGTGCGCGGCTTGGGGGCGGAGGCGATCGCCCGCCAGATCTATAGCGATGGCATTGATATTTTAATCGACCTGGAGGGCTACACCGAATATGCCCGAACCGAGATCTATGCCTTGCGCCCGGTGCCGCTGATTGTGTCGTATTTGGGGCATCCCGGCACGATGGGAGCCGACTATATTGACTATGTGATTACCGATCGAGACGCCACACCCCGCGAGCAAGCGTCAGACTTCACAGAACAGTGCATTTATCTACCGACTTCCCATCTGATCACGGACGATCGGGCCTATCAGCCCAGTGCGATCGCCCCTGCGCTAAGTCGCACGGCCTATGGGCTACCAGAGGATGCCTTTGTCTTCTGCGCTTTCCACAAAACTCCCAAGCTCGCACCTCACAGCTTTGCCGCTTGGATGCAGATTCTAGAGCGGGTGCCCCAGAGCGTGCTGTGGCTGCGACAGCAGGGAGAGGCTGTACAAGCAAGGTTACAGCAGGTTGCCCAACAGGCCGGGATCGATCCCCAACGGTTGATTTTTGCTCCCATTGTGCCTTCCCATGGCGACTATCTAGCTCGCTATCGGGTTGCAGATCTGTTTCTCGATACCCCCCACCATACGGCGGCAGTGACGGGGGTGGAGGTTTTGGG
>DATNOW010000311.1:0-9341 GCA_036703515.1 Chroococcidiopsis sp. | reverse complement strand
AGATCCAAGACATCATCCGCTAGTCTGAAGTCGCGGACGGTGTCAACGCCATCCTTGAGGCTATTAAAAGTAAAGACATCCTTACCGGCACCACCGGTTAGAATATCGCGCCCTTCACCGCCCACCAGCACATCCCGGCCATTGCTGCCCAGCAGCGAGTCATTGCCCTTGCCGCCCAAAATTTGGTCGTCGCCGTTGCCCCCTGTGAGGGAGTCACTGTCGTTGCCGCCATCGATGCGATCGTTGCCGTTACCGCCGTTGATCTTATCTTTGCCGTCACCGCCAAACAGGCGATCGTTGCCGTTGCCGCCGTTGAGCACATCCTTACCTTTGCCGCCTGAGATCAGGTCATTGCGGGCAGAGCCGGTGATGCGATCGTTATTCTTGCTGCCGCGATTGGTCAGCCCCTTTTTGCCACCGGTAAACTTAATGGGCGTGGGCGCAGCACCGGGTTGCCCAGTGATACCGACCTTCAGTGACCACAGCTCTTGCCCAACTGTGGCTCCGCCAGTGGCCGCAAAAAACAGGGTGCCATTGGCATAGGTCAACCGCCCTGGATTAGAACTACCAGTTATGTTGATATCTGCAACCCGCACCGTACCGGCATCGGTGCCGTCACTTTTCCAGAGTTCAAAGTCGCCCGCGCTGTCTTGGGCCGCGAAGTAGAGCGTACCATTGACGTTGAGCAAACTGAAGGGATCGGAATCACCACTGCCCGGATTGATGTCTTTGACCCGGACAGTGCCCGCTGTGGTGCCGTCACTCTTCCACAGCTCATTGCCACCCGTGCCATCATTGGCCGTGAAGAACAGGGTGCCATTGACATTGGTTAAGTTTTCAGGGATGGAACCAGTACTGCCGGGATTGATGTCTTTGACAAGGACGGTACCGGCTTCGGTGCCATCGCTCTTCCACAGTTCGTAGCCGCTCACACCGTCTCCGGCAGCAAAGAACGCAGTGCCATTAACATTCGCGAAATAAGCCGGAAAAGAGCCGTTGACGCCTGGATTGATGTCTTTAATGCGAACAGTGCCGGCTTCGGTGCCGTCGCTCCGCCACAGTTCTGTGCCCCCTGTGTTGTCGATGGCCGCAAAGAATAGGGTGCCGTTGATGTTGGTCAACTGGGACGGTTCACTGCTGGTGAGGCCTAGGTTGATGTTTTTGACGCGGACGGTACCCGCTTCGGTGCCGTTACTCTTCCACAGCTCGATATCGCCCGTACCATCATCGGCGGTAAAAAACAGGGTGCCGTTGACATTGGTGAGGTTGGAGGGGTTGCTGCCGCCATTCCCCGGATTGATGTCTTTGACGCGGACGGTACCGGCTTCGGTGCCATCGCTTTTCCACAGTTCTCGGTTACCAGCGCTGTCTTGGGCAACAAAAAACAGGGTGCCATTGACGTTCGTGAGATTTTCAGGGCTACCCTCACCGCTAATGTCTTTGACGCGGACGGTACCGGCTTCGGTGCCGTCACTTTTCCACAGTTCTCGGTTGCCAACGCTGTCTCGGGCGCTAAAGAACAGCGTGCCATTGACATTGGCAAAGGAGCCGGGTTCTGAACCCGCTACCCCTACGAAAATGTCTTTGACGCGGACAGTACCGGCTTCGGTGCCGTCACTTTTCCATAATTCGCTGCCCCCCGTGTTGTCTGTGGCGGAGAAAAAGAGGGTGCCGTTGATGTTGGTTAAGTTGAAGGGAGAAGAACCTGTAGAGCCTGAAAAGATATCTTTAACCTGAATCGGTTGAGAAGCCATGGTTTTCTGAGGGTAAAGAGCATTGTGCCGCCTTCATCCCAGCTCACGAATCGCGTTTTTGGGGTCGTGCGGGTGATGCCTAAGACTGACAGAAGACCCATGTGTTTTGCAGAGAAAACCATTTGCAGCGAAAAACGCGTTTGGAGGCGGAGGGAGATGGTCACGCTGCCAAGGTAACCCCGAACGGTAGCAAACGACACGGATTCTTAGATAACTTATTGCAAATTAGCTTGGGCGTGAAGTGTTGGCAAAGTCGGTCGCAGTCGGGAACAAAAGCCGTGGAGTTTGCGGTGTTTCAGCTATCGGCTTGGATTGGGCTTCTATAATGAAAGCTAGTCATGAGAATCAACAGCGATGACTCCACTCACTGCCCCCCTCAAAGTAGACCTCAAGCATGTTCACCTGACGGACGAGCAGTTTTATCAACTGTGTATTAACAATCCTGATTTGAATATTGAACGCAGTGTTAAAGGAGTTCTAATTTTCATGTCGCCAGTCGGAGGGGAAAGTGGGAGCCGAGAAATCGAGTTTGGAATTGATTTAGGGCTCTGGAATCGCCAAACTGAACTGGGAAAGGTATTTAGTTCTTCAACGTTATTTAAGCTACCAGGTGGGGGAGACCGCTCCCCGGATGCAGCCTGGATAGAACGTTCTCGTTGGGAAAGTCTGACTCCTGAACAGCGCCAGAAATTTCCTCCGATCGCTCCTGATTTTGTTATGGAGTTGCGTTCTCGCACCGATGATCTAGAGATGCTGCAAGAAAAAATGCAGGAATATATGGGCAGCGGGGTAAAACTGGGGTGGATGTTTAACCCTCAAGACCAACAGGTGGAGATTTATCGTCAAGGGCAAGAGAAGGAAGTGCGATCGCTCCCCACCACCCTCTCCGGCGAAACCGTGCTGCCGGGGTTCTTACTGGAGGTCAAGCCCTTTGAGGATTAAGGATTGAAATTATTTAATTCGCGATCCTTAGCCAAAAAGCAGCGGTGCTTTGATCAAAGCTTCAGTTTCAGCCCGATCGACAACATGCTAGCGTTAGGGTTTCCTTCTCACGGGAGACGAATTTGTGTTGAAAAGTTTTATAGAGTGATGAGTTTAGGCCATCCAACATTCTCTGTTTGCCATCGGTTTGAGGGAATGGGGCATGTCATCTAAGGAGGGGGGATATGAAAATAGGGTTGCCGAGTGGGGGAGCAGGTCTGCGATCGCAGCTAAAATCGCGGCTCGTGATAGTAGCGATCGCCACACTGGTGTTGGGCATTTTCTTTCGCGTCACCCATCTTGATCACAAAGTCTATTGGCACGATGAGGTGTTTACGTCGTTTCAATCGGCTGGCTATACCACCGAAGAGGTGGATGCAGCGGTATTTACCGGTAATCTGCTGGCCCCCGCGCAACTGCTGTGCTATCAGCGCCTTGACCCCGATCACGGCTGGGATGCAACCTGGCATTCGCTCTCGGCTGACCCGGTACATCCCCCTTATTTCTATTTACTAGAGCGGCTGTGGATGGAGCTTTTTGGCAGCACGGTGGCGGTAACGCGCAGTTTGTCGGTGGTGTTTAGCCTGCTGACGTTCCCAGCAATGGTGTGGCTCTGCCGCGAGTTATTTGACTCGCCTACAGCGCAGTGGGTGGCGATCGCCCTATTAGCCATCTCCCCCTTTCAGGTGCTCTATGCCCAAGAGGCCCGGCAATATAGCCTGTGGACGCTGGTGGTATTGCTGTCATCGGCGGCCCTATTGCGGGCGCTGCGTCGCCAAACCTCGGGCAGTTGGATGCTGTATGGGGTGACAGTGGCTGCCCTGCTCAATACGTTTATTTTGTCGGCGGTAGTGCTGGCCTGCCACGGTTTAACGGTGGTGCTGGGGGGGCAATGGTCATGGCGATCGCTACAGCGCTATGTCGTAGCGACGGGGCTGGGGGTTTTGACCTTTGTGCCGTGGGTGGTGGTGCTGCTGCAAAATCGGGGCAACTTGCAGAACAAAACGTCATGGACCACTTTTTCTCCGCCAAAGTCGGTGTTGTTTAAGCTGTGGGGGCTGCATTTCAGCAGTGACTTTATTGATTTGGGGGTGCCGCTAGAGCATCCCTATAGCTATCTTGTGCCGCCCATCGTCTTGGTGTTGCTGGGCGGTGCGCTGTGGCTGCTCTATCGCCACGCGCCGCGCCGCACCGGGCTGTTGATCGCGCTGCTGATGGTGTTACCGGCGATCGCCCTGATGTTGCCTGACATGATGATGGGCGGGCAGCGCTCGGCCAACACCCGCTATTTTGTGCCTGCCTTGGTGGGGGCTGAACTGGCGGCGATCTATGGCATTACTTATTTGCTCGATCGGGGGCGATCGCTATGGCAATATGGGGGGCGGGTTTTACTGGCCCTAGTGCTCACTGCCGGAGTAGTATCTTGCACGCTCAGTTGGCAGTCTGATACCTGGTGGAGTAAAGGCAGCAGCTACAATAACGCCGCGATCGCCAAATTTCTCAATGGATTAGATCGCCCGATTTTGATTAGCAATCTGGCCAATACGGTTTTGGGCGATACAATTTCCCTGAGCTATCGCCTCAACGAAGATGCTCGATTTGTTTTAGTCAAAGATGGCGTGGTGCCGATAGTACCCATGCTGGGCGATCGCTTTTTGATCTATCCCAGCGATACCCTGCTGCACGGTTTGCAGCAAGCCTACGGGTTTAGCTTCGAGCCCATTCCCCAAGACAATCTGCCGCTGCTAAAGCTGATCAACCCACCGCCGTAATCTAGTGCTGGAGATTATTCCAACCGCCTCGTTAGATTGGCGATCGCGGCAACGATCTCTGATATATCCACAGGTTCCATTAAGTGAACGCGAAAGCCCTGACTGTATGCGCGATCGCGCTCCTGCTCATTCGCTGTAAGCGCAATGGCAGGGATGGTGTTGGCAGAGTTTTTAGTTTCCGCCTCAATCTGTTGATGGAAGGAACGAAAGTCATCATCCAAACTAAAGTCAATCAATACAATATCTGGATTGATCTCTGTAAGCTCGCTGAGCGCGATCGCCTCAGTGCTAACTCTCACCTGGGCTCCCCGCAGATCTCCTAATTCCGCCTCTAGCTGCTGGTTGACAAGGCTATCGGCGATCGCCAAAATCTTTAATCCGCGCAAACACATCAAGCCAAACTGGAACTCAGGATCGTGTTTTTTACCCCAATCACACATTAATTCCGTGATCGGTCGCAAGGTTTCCCCATAAGCCGTCAGAGTATATTCCACCCGTGGCGGCGACTCCGGAAACACCTGCCGGCTGATCAGACCATCCGCTTCCAATTCACGCAATTGCGCCGTGAGAACTTTTTGGCTTACCCCCGATAGCAACTGCATCAATTCACCAAACCGCTTTGAGCCTCGCCTCAGCCACCATAGAATCACACATTTCCACTTTCCGCCAATCAAATCGAGCGTCACCTCAACCGGGCAACCATATTGCTTTTCAACCATACTCAACAAAAGCCAGTATCCATTTGGTAACGATTGATCGCGCGTGATACTACTAATCCTTAGCGATTTAAGCGCTTCATCTGGAAAGAGTTTAACGCGAACCCGATGGAAGATCTGTGTTCAATTCCTGATATCAGGCTAAGGAGTCTCCTATGTCCATTCCCCAGCGTCGCCCATTGCCTAAGGGGCAATTGTTGATTAATCATCAGTGGCGCGATGCTTCTGATGGCGCAACGATGCCGATCGTTGATCCAACCACCGAAGCGATCACAACCGAGGTAGCCAAAGCCACAATCGCTGATGTTAATGCCGCAGTAGAAGCAGCGCATCATGCGTTTGAGTCAGGGCCCTGGTCTCGAATGCACCACGAAGATCGCGCCAAAATCCTGTTTCGCATCGCCGATCTAATCGATCAACGTGGTGAAGAGATTGGACTACGCGAATCGATGGATATGGGCATGCCCTACCGCGATTTTATGGACATCATCTTGCCCCACTGCTCCGGGCTATTCCGCTTCTTTGCAGGGCAAGCCATGACTGGGATGAATGGCAGCTATCGCACGTCCTATGAGTCTAATGTTCGGATTTTGACTCGACGTGAACCGTTGGGTGTGGTTGCTGCCATTACGCCATTTAACTTTCCGTTTGCCCTGACCTGTTCTAAAGTTGCACCCGCTCTTGCCGCCGGAAATACCTTCGTTCACAAGCCTGCGTCGGATACACCTCTATCTGCCCTAGCTCTGGCTCAAATTGTCGTAGATGCAGGAATTCCTGAAGGAGTTTATAACCTGATCACAGGCCCCGGCGGCTCTCTGGGCGATGCGTTGGTTAAACATCCATTGGTGGAGAAAATTGCCTTCACCGGATCGACCAGCGTTGGGCAGAATATTATTCGCAACAGTGCAGATACTCTCAAGCACACCACAATGGAACTAGGGGGTAAAGCGCCCCACATTATTCTGGCCGATGCAAACTTAGATACGGCGCTACAAGCCGCCTTCTGGGGGATTTTTTGGAATAAAGGCGAGGTCTGTGTGGCGGGTTCACGGATTTTGGTAGAACGACCGATTTACGACGAATTTGTCGATCGCTTCTGCCAAATGGCCAAAGCATCGGTGTTGGGTGATCCCCTAGATCCCACGACTCAGATTGGCCCAATTGCCAACCGCAAAGAGTACGAGAAGATTCTCGGCTATATCGAAAGCGGCAAAGAAACAGCGCGATTAGCCGCAGGTGGCGGCGTCAAGAAAATCAACGACAAGGGCTATTTCATCGAAGCAACTGTATTTGCAGATGCCACGAATGACATCAAAATAGCCCGTGAGGAAATTTTTGGCCCCGTCGTACCTGTGATTCCCTTTGACGATGAAGAAGATGCGATTCGCATTGCCAATCAAACGCCCTACGGTTTAGCGGCTGGAATTCAAACCAGCGATATTCGCCGTGCCCTGCGTCTTGCCGATCGCATCAAAGCGGGTACGATTTGGACAGATACCTGGCACAAATACCATCCCAATGCCCCATTTGGTGGCTACAAAATGTCAGGCTATGGGCGCGAACAAGGTGCAGAAGCTCTAGAGAGTTACACGCAGTACAAAACCATTTGGCTGAATCTGGCTTAGGATCATGGATTAAATGAAACCGGATTTTTATTTTTTGAAAGCGAAGCGGAGCTTCGCTTTCAAAAAATAAAATTGGGTTTTTATTAAATTCGCAATCCTTAGTCTCGCGTAGTAAGCTGCCTAGCCAGCGTCTAGCAAAATTTGTCGCAAACACAGTATTTCCCCTCGCGAACCCCTAATCAAATCATGAGGAAACAGAATGAAGATTGGCATTATTGGTGCAGGCAATATGGGCACAGGGATGGGTAAATTTTGGGCAAAAAATGGGCATCAGCTGATGCTTAGCTATTCTCGTAACCCAGAAAAGCTGAAAGCCGCTGCCGCATCGATCAGCGCAGAAACCCTAATCGGTACACCCGCTGAAGCTGTGCAGTTTGCCGATGTGGTCGTTTTGTCAGTGGCGTGGGCGGCGGTCGAAGATGCACTTCAACAGGCGGGTTCACTAGACGGCAAGATTCTATTTAGCTGCGTCAATGCATTGTTACCCGACATGAGCGGATTGGCCGTGGGTACCACAACATCAGCGGCAGAAGAAATCGCCAAACGAGCACCCGGTGCCCTATTGGTAGAATCCATGCCTCTCTTTGCCGAAGTGTTGCATTCCCCTTCTAGGCAGTTTGGTGAACAGATTCCCAGCGTTTTTTATTGTGGAGATGATGCAGACGCAAAGGCAATTGTGGCAGACCTACTACGAGAAACAGAAGCCGAAGCGATCGATGCTGGCCCTTTAAAAAATGCCCGTTATATTGAACCGGCCGGTATGCTTTTAGTGCAATTGGCCTATGGTCAACAGATGGGGCAAATTGCCATGAAACTTTTGCAGCGTTAGCTGTTAAAAGTCAAGTAAATCAAAGGCGATCGCCCTTCATCTTTCCTGAGGATCGTGGATTTAATCACCTAGAACTCTTGGGTAAGGACGCACAGCGGTGCGCCCCTAAAGAGAACTAGACTGATAGGAATTATTTAATTCGCGATCCTTAGGCGACGTTATTGGCCCGCTCTTCATCTTCCATGGCTTGAATGGCTAGCAGCAGTTCTTCTTCTTGTTCTTCAAACTCGTCTTCGGGGACATCCCCCATATCAAACGCCAACTGTAGCGCTAGCAAACGCTTTTGCAGATTTTCTTTTTCGTCGAGTTCACCCTCGGCTTGTTCCAGCAGCTTTCCGGCGATCCAGGTGACACCGGTAATCGGGGCGGTCAAGGGGGCGATCAGTAGGTCAAGAAACATAATGGATTTTCCTCGTTATGCAGTGGGGGCGTGATGGGTCTTATTCCTGAACCCGACGTTCAAACTCGATGCGGGTGGCTTCTACAAGTTTGAGAGCGTCGGTATAGACCTGACTGTGCTCTTGTTTGAGCCAACTGAGCAAGCGAGACAGCTGGGCGTTGCGCAATTCTAAGTCGGTTTGAAAAATAGCCGCTGTGGCCATGTGGGTGGCATATTCGGCAGGGTGCCCTTGGGAAACAAAGCTGGCGGTTAAGACAGCAAGGGCTTGTTGACGCACTGCGTCGGCGGTGGGGTCAGGCAGCATAGCGGTGGATGGAAATAAAAAAGAAAAAAGTGAAAAGTGAAAAATAACAAGTTACCCGTGACCAATGACCAACAGCTAAATCTACGTTCTCGACTTTTGGCTGAGGAGAATTTGATAGGAGGCTGTGAAGTCAGCGGTGGTAATCCGCAGGGTGGTGGGGTTGGTTTCTCCGGCGGTGCGGTAGCGGCGGATGGCTTCGAGGGCGGCTTGGTTGCTGAGTAAGGCTAGATCTGCGCCGTTCCAGCCGTCGGTTTGGGCGGCCCAGTGGCTTAGATCCACGTCGTCGAGGGGGCGATCGCCGTTGTGCACCTGCAAAATCGATAGACGACTGGCGCTATCGGGCAGATCCACTTTGATTTGCAGATCGAGCCGTCCGGCGCGCAGGAGAGCGGGGTCGAGGGCATCGGGGCGGTTGGTGGCCCCAATCAGCAGCACGTTGAGGCATTCGTGCAGGCCGTCGAGTTCGGTCAGCAGTTGGCCAACAACGCGATCGCTCACCCCAGAGTCGCCTTGGGCGCTGCCCCGCACGGGGGCGAGGGTGTCGATTTCATCCACAAAAACAACGCAGGGGGCGGCTTGGCGGGCTTTGGTAAACAATTCGCGGACGGCTTGCTCGGCGGCTCCGACCCATTTGCTCAGCAGTTCTGGCCCATTCACGGCAATAAAGTTGGCGCGGGCTTGGGCGGCGACGGCTTTGGCCAGCAGCGTTTTGCCGGTGCCGGGCGGACCCCACAGCAAAATGCCGCGCGGGGCTTTGGCTTTGGTTTGCTGATACAGCTCGGGATAGAGCAGTGCGCCTTCGACCGATTCTTGCAGGGTTTGTTTGATCGACTCTAAGCCGCCAATGTCATCCCAGGCAATGTCGGGGGTTTCCACTTCCACCGAACGCAGCACGGAGGGTTTGATTTCTTTGATGGCCGCCAAAAAATCGGCTTGGCTGACGGCCATCGAGTCAGGGAT
>DATNOW010000310.1:0-4600 GCA_036703515.1 Chroococcidiopsis sp. | reverse complement strand
AAGGGCTCAAAACCCAGGCGCAACAAGCGCTGCTCAAAGCCCAAGCCTTAGAACTGCCCGCCTAAGCGTCTGCCTAATTGTCGGGTGATGGTCTGGTAATCGTCGGGTGATGGTCTGGCGATCGTTTGGTGATCGTTGGGTGATTGCCTGGCGATCGCCCACCCCTCGCCCGCGACTTTTCCAAGCCCCTCGCCCTATCCCCTATGGAACCCCAACACCCTACGGATTCCCGTGCCCAAACCCTCCAGCCTGCATTCGACTACCTCCGCCATGGCGTCTACTTGACCAGCGGCACCGCAGCGGCGATCGCCCTGCTGTCTGGAATTGTGTTTCACCACCCCACCGTCGCGATCGCCGGGCTCAGCAGCGCCGCCCTATCGCTGTCGATCCTCCATCCCCACCGCGATCGCGCCGCCCAAACTGCGGCCACCCTACTGCTCCAAGCCGATCGCACCTGGCAGTCTAAACTGGACGTCGCCCACCTCCATAGCCAAGCCCAGATCAACGCCCTCCAGCAAGAGCGCGACACCCTGTTGGGCGATCGCACCACCCTCACCCAGCACCTTGCCGCCGCCCACAGCCAGCAGCAGCACCTGCAACAACAGCTCACGGCCCTCACCGCCACCCTCGACCACTTCCGTCGCGATCGCTCTCGGGTTGAGCAACAGCTTGTGGCCAAACTGCGCCAGGCCCGCACCGCCCTAGAGCAATCCCAGCAGGCCCTCGTCGAAAAACAGCACAGCCTCGCCGTCCATCTCGACGCCATTGAAGGGCAGATCCTCGACATCTGGCACCCGCTCTATAGCGGCCTGATTGCCATCTGCGATCGGTTTGACCCAAGCCGCCCCGTCACCACCCTCGAATATGCCGGTAAACCTGTCACCCTCGCCGATCACGAACGTCGCCAGTGGAAACATTACCGCGATTCCCTCGTGCTCTACGACGCCAGCTTGCGATCGCGCATCCAGCGCATGAGCGACGACTGCGATAGCCACGACGACGCCTATGGCTTCTTCCTCAGGCTGCTAGAAGAACTCACCGTCAACTACTGCAAACTTTGGGCCAACATCAAAGACCTAGAGCTACTCAGCATCCACGAAGGCGAAAAACGCGCCATCTATACCGAATTTGAAAGCTTCCGCAACGATTACCTCAGCACCGCCAGCGGCTGGGTCGAAAAATCGACCACCGTTGAAGCCGGCTTTAACGTCATCGAAGATAGCTTCAAGCAAGAGCTAGCCAGCCTGCAACAGCGCATCGTCGATGCCGAACACCTGATCGACCGCCTGCAAGCGCCGCGCAAATTTCGCGGCCAAACCAGCATCGACAAAGCCGGCAACCGCATCATCGACCACTTTGCCGCCAGCAGCGTCATCCTCGACGCCATCGAAAGCGTCAAAATTCCCGGTGGCTTTCAGCTCCGCTTTAAAGTAGACCGCAACCCCGACAGCACCCGCCTCACCGAAGCCGAATTTGACAAACACTGCGACCACCTCGGCCTATGGGGCCTGTCCCAGCGCCCCCTCGACTTTGACCTCGATCCACGCAACTTCTTGCTCAGCGTCGCCCTATTCACCGCCCCCGACGGCAAACTGCGCCCCGCTACCCCTGCCCACCCCCGCGCTACCTCCACGACCGGGCCCGAGTTGCCCCCGGCGCTCCATCCCGACCACATTGCCGAACGCTTCCAAGACCTGCATTGCTACAGCGCCCTCGAATTTGAAGAGGTCGTCCGGCTCAAATTTGTCCCCCGCGTGCGCGTAGTTGCTGGTTCGACCGGCGGCAAATCACCATTGCTGGAGCTGATTGCAGCGGCGATCGCCCGCATTCAGGGTGGTCAAATTTGGCTGATCAACCCCATCCCCGGCAGCCCCAAAGACTGGTTTCATATCCCCGGCGTTGTTCCCCCCGGCAGCGACGGCATCCAGTGCGCGATCACCTGGCTAAAACGCGCCCACGATGAATTTAAGGCGCGCCGCAACGACCTCCCCGGCACCGCCCACCAGCCCTTCATTACCGTCATGGTCGATGAAATCAACGCGATCGCCCGCGACTACCCCGACCTTGGCACCGTGATGAAAGACTTCTACCAGCTTTCCGACCACACCCGCATGGGATTTCTCACCGCCGGGCAAGGCGGCAACGTATCCGGCGTCAGCGGCGGCTCCCAGATCACCCGCAAAACTGGCAACGCCAGCAAACTGATGGAAGAAGACTTCCAAAACGCCACCCAAGTATTCACCGCCACCGCCGCCAAAACGTGGATTGAAAAACACCTCAAAGGCGCACCCATGAACACCGCCCTCGAACGGCTCACCGCCCTCAACCAGCTCTGCGCCGAACTCAACAGCGCCGAAGGCAAATCCGCCTACCCCACCGATCCCACCCGCAAAACCGTCTCCCCCGACGCCTACCGCATCGCCCTCGTCGTCTCCCCCAGAGACACCGATCCCTTCTTCATTCAACTGCCGCCCTACAGCCACTACGTCGGTCAACTCGACGGCATCACCTACCCCGACGGAGCGATCGTCACCGCCCCCACCGAAAACCAGCGCGCCCTCGGCTTACTCAATGCCACCCCCGGCAAACCCACCACCCCCTGCACCTTCTGCGGTAGCCCCGGCTTTCGCCGCAAAGGCCACTACAAAGCCACCGGCCGGCCGCGCTACGTCTGCGTCCAGTGTGGGCGAGTGCCGTCTCGCCTCGACTAGCCCCCCTCGCCTCCTCGCCCGTCTTGTCCCCTCAGCGCGCCAAACTCGCCGTCCACCCCCCTCGCCCTCGCCCCTTCCCTCCCCAAAAACACCCAAACCGGCGACCTTGCCACCCCCCCGTCCCGTCTTGCCTGTCTCGGTCGTCTCGCCGTTTTCCAGCCCTCGCCATCAGCGGATTTCAGGCGGTGGCCCAGTCCGCGCCTTGCCTTTTGGATTAGGCGATCGCTCCTTTGCCCCCGCCGCCCGCGAGCCCCCCCGCCGCGTCTCTGTAGACTTGAGCACCTCCAGTCGCTCGGGTTCTGAGGCGATAACCATAAATACCCGACGTCCATCATTTTTTCGCCCAAAGAGTAATTTTTCAGCAATTTTTTCAGCAGCAGAGTGGCTCAATTAGGGTGAGGTTGATTAATGTAGGGGAATATTCAGTGAAAGCTTTAGTTTTCCTGATTAAGCATTCATTCTCAACCGAGCAATACCTCTGTGCTGCCATCCATTTTTGACACTTGTATTCCGAGAGACGAGATCTTGGCCGGAGAACTGTCTCTCGATCTGTTTGCGGCTAAACTTCGTCTTGTCGTAGAGGGCAATGCTCCCCAGGTTTATCAAGATCCTGCCACCTTTTTTGCCAATACGTTTCCAACAGAGGGCTTAAAAACGCTGCTTGCAGAAGTGTTTGGACGTTTAGTAGGGCGGGCAGGTGGCTCTCCTGTCATTCGTTTAGAAACTAGTTTTGGCGGTGGTAAAACCCATGATGAAATTGCCCTTTGGCACATCGCAAAGCATGGACGGCATATTGATAGCCTAGAGCGATTCGTTGATTTGACGCTGGTTCCCGATCGCCCCATTCAGGTTGCTGCGATCGCCTGTCAAGATCTTGACTCGGTCAGTGGCGTCTATCACCCTGAAACAGGCATCACGACCTATACACTCTGGGGCGAAATTGCTTACCAAATTGCAGGGATAGAAGGCTACAGCCTCCTACGTGGATCAGATGAAAAGCGGGTTAGCCCCGGAACAGTTGTTTTGGAGCGGTTGACCAAAGGTCAACCTACCCTGATTGTTTTAGATGAAATTGCGCATTATCTAAGAGTCGCGAAAGCTACAACTGTTGGCAATAGTGACTTAGCTGAGCAAGTTGTGGCCTTTTTATTTTCATTAATGGATTTGGCGTCAGCTTGCAATAATTTAGTTTTTGTCTATACCTTAGCCGCGTCTACCGATACCTTTGGTCAAGAGACGACCGATATTCGGGAAGCGATTCAAGCATCGGTGCGTCAGGAGCGGGTTTTAAGCCCCAGCACTGATGTGGAGATTTACAACATTGTTAAGCAACGGTTGTTTAGCCGATGGCACAGAAATGAAGGCGATCGCCCAGGCACTCAAGCGTAATCCAGTCGATCGCATAAAGTTGACAACCCGAGTAACATATTAGTTCTGTAGGGCTAGCGTTTGATATCTGCTCGATGTCTGCTTGGTCTCTACCTGTTGTGTTGTCTCGCGTCCTATGCAAGAGTTCCAGTTACGAGTCGTGTCTGCTGACAATAACAGCTTTGCGTTGGAGCTATATCAGTGTGCCTATAAAAAGGCAGGCGAGAAAAAGCGCCCGGCCGCAAAGCGGATTGGGCGGCTAAAGGGGCAAGCGTTAGTGCAGGCCCGGCAGGCTATTTATGAGTGCTTGAAGGCGAATGGGTATGACCCCAAGACTTTAAGCCAGTCTCGGCAGACTCCCTACGTACTCAGTGAAGAGTCGGGGGTGAATTTGGCATTGCTGTTTCAGACGTTGCAGCCGCTCTCAAAACTCGATCGCATCGCCAATATTACGGCTGGGGTCAGGGCAATGAGCAATGAGGAGTCGCACTACTGGTTTGCGAAGGTATCGAATGGCAAAC
>DATNOW010000309.1:0-3784 GCA_036703515.1 Chroococcidiopsis sp. | reverse complement strand
GCCCGATTAAACACGATCAGATCGGCGTTGGCCTGCAAGCCAGAAAGCTGGAGCTTGACATTGCTGCTGCGGTTGAGGGTGAACTTATAAAAGTCGAGGCGATCGCGTGGCCCCACCACATCTTTGCGCACGACTGCTTTGTTACCCAGTGTGCCTAATGACCGGGCTTTGCTCAAAGAATTGTCTGTCATATTGCTTGCGCCTACGGGTTGAAAGACTTTTCAACCGTAAACTCTCGGAGTCTGGCAACACTTGGCCGTATCTGCCAACAAGTTGACCAATTGCGCCACCCTCCTTAGAATGCATTGTTTAGGTAATTTTCGCCCAATCTCGGCGTTATCTTCGCTATAAAACCAGTTGTAGCTCGCTCTGGCTAAGCATTAGCTCAATTAAGACGGCTTTACACTACCAGCAGCTTCCAATCCCAATCTGTGGCTTATCCGTAATAACTCTAGGGAGCACTGTTTCTTTTTCTTTAAACACTGCTCACACTGGCTAATACTCCTTGAAAAAATGAAATCAACCGTCACTGTTTACACCACCCGCAGCATCCTGCAGTTTGCCGCCGAGCGTGGCGCTAATCTTGACACGCTTTGCACCACAGTGGGGCTTGACCCAGCCCTGCTGCGCATGCCCGACCAGCGGATTCCCGGTACGCTGCATCTGGAAATATGGCGAGAGGCCGTCAAGCAAACGGGTGATGAAAACTTGGGCTTACATCTGGGTGAGGTCTTTAATTTAGCGAACTTTGGCATTCCAGGATATGTGCTGCTCAATTGCCATACGGTCGGAGAATTGTTAGAAAAATTCTCTCGCTACAACCGTTTGTTTTGTCAGCTCGCCCAGGTTAGCGTCGCAGCATCAGGCGGGATAGTCTTTTTTGAATGTAATTGCGACTGCGAACTGCCGTTCCATCAAGCCACCTGCCAGTTAGAAGAATTGCGCTATTCGGTAGAATGCACCTTTTCATCTCTGCTAACGGTGGTCAAAGACCTTACGGGTAAGCCGCTGCGCCTGCTGTCGGCCTGGTTTCAATATGAATCCCCGGCGAATCGGGCAGAATATGAGCGCATCTTTCAAACCGATCTGCAATTTGAAAAACCAGTCAATCGCCTGATTTTTGACGCCAACTGCCTTGACTGGACGATTATGACTAGCAATGCCGCTTTACTGCCGCTGTTTGAACGCCATGCCGAGGCGATGCTCGACGCGATTGACACCACCCAAGGCTACACCCACAAGGTCAGCCAGGCGATCGCCCATCAGCTCAAAGGGGAACTTCCCACAATCAATGCGATCGCCCACAAGTTGGCCATCAGCGTCCGTCAGCTCCAGCGCGAGCTCAAGCAAGAAGGCACCTCATTCCAAAAATTGCTTGACGCCACCCGCCAAGAGTTAGCCCTGCGCCACCTCAAAGATCCCGCTACCCCCATTCACGACATTGCTTTTTTGCTTGGCTTTTCAGATTCCAGCGCCTTTAACCGCGCTTTTAAACGCTGGACAGGTCATGCCCCTGGCATCTATCGCCTATCGAACGCCAGATAGCGGCGACCTCTCGTGTTTTCGATGGGGCTGAATTGAACTATGGATGGCAAAATTGAATGGCAAAATTCGCCCTCACTCTAGGCAGAAGCGCCTTACTGAGCGTGTCGAAGGGGGCTGGGGATGAGGGCAAGTCATACCTGAATTTAGCAATACCGTTAATGGACTTGGTTAATGGTTGCTGAATAAATATGCCATTGCCGCTGCTCTGCCGTTGAACCTGGCACATCGTTCACCCGCCGCAGTACATAACTGCCGCGAAACCGCTGCGGAACGTTGCTGGTCGTCACGGCTGTAATCGTCACTGGGATTTCGATGTAGGTGGAACCGGCCGCACCGTCGAGTTGACCCGGTGTCCCCACTTCCACCGCAACGGATGCCGTATTGGCAAAACCCTGTCTAAACTGCTCAAACGACTGTTGACTGGCAGACCCATCGCCCTCCCAATCGGCGTAGGCGTGGGCATAATCACGTCGAGCGATCGCCCGGTAATAGTCGTGAATGAGCGCAACGGCTTCCTGCTGAAGCGTTGCGTTATCTGTGCTTTGGGGCGGAGATGGAGATACCGTCGGACTAGGGCTACTGGGCGTTGAAGCGCTGGGCGTCGGCTGCGGGCTGACGGCCACTGAGGAGCTAGAGTCTAGCGGTGGAGCGGTGGGTGCGGCGCTGCAAGCAGTGGTGGCGATCGCGAGCAGCACACTTCCAACGACCCCATAACCCTGTTTTAATCGAACTCCGGAAATATTCATCACACACATCAAACTACGATAGGCGGTTATAGGCGGTTGAATGAGCGGCAATAACTCTATGCTAATCCACCCGCCCCAGTCCTCTACAGCAAGCCGTCTAAAAATCGTGTTGTCATCCTGCCATGGGACATGCCACGGGTTATAGCCATGGGGCATCTGTTGCCCGGAAAGCTGAGCGACATTCCAGCGGATCAGACTATTCTTAATCCATAATCCATAGAGGTTGGCTCATGCTCATGGGTTAGCTCATGCTCATGGGTTGGGTAAGAAGAATAGGTTGGCTAATAAGCAAAGGAGGCGATCGTGGGTTTAGGGTTATTAATTGACGGCAAGTGGATCAGCGATCGCGACCAAGAAGACGTGGCAGGGCGATTTATCCGACCAGCGACGACCTTTCGTCATTGGATTACCGCAGACGGGTCGAGTGGCTTTGCGGCAGCCGCGGGGCGCTATCACCTCTATGTGTCGCTGGCCTGCCCGTGGGCCCATCGCACGCTGATCATGCGGCAGTTGAAGGGGTTGACCGAGGCGATTTCGGTATCGATTGTAGACCCGGTGATCGATCAGGCGGGCTGGGCGTTTTCGGATGCACCCGGGGCGATCGCGGATACGGTCAACGGCGCTAATTTTCTCTGGGAAATTTATGCCAAGGCCGAGCCGACCTACAGCGGGCGGGTGACGGTGCCTGTGCTGTGGGATCGGCAAACGCAGACGATTGTAAACAACGAGTCGCGCGAAATCATTCGGATGTTGGATACCGAATTTGGGGCATTTTCTACAGCGGCGGCCATGCCGAACGCAACTCCCTATGACCTCTATCCCCTCGACCTGCGCTCAGCCATTGATGCCACCATCGATGCGATCTATCAACCGATCAACAATGGCGTCTATCGGGCAGGCTTTGCCACCACCCAAACGGCCTACGAAGAAGGCGTACGCGACCTGTTTGCAGCGTTAGACCATTGGGAAGGCGTGCTGGGCCAGCAGCGCTATCTTTGTGGCGATCGCCTGACCGAAGCCGATATTTGCCTATTTACAACGCTGTTGCGGTTTGATGCGGTCTATTACGTCCACTTTAAGTGCAACCTGCGTCACCTCTGGGACTACCCCAACCTCTGGGGCTATCTGCGCGATCTGTACCAGACACCTGGAGTCAAAGAAACCTGCAATCTCGACCACATCAAGCAGCACTATTACAAAAGCCATCCCAAGGTAAACCCCACCCGCATTGTGCCGGTAGGGCCGCTGCTTGACCTCGATAGCCCCCACGGTCGCAGTAGCTAAAAGCAGCAAAGGAAGAACTAGGAAGGAAAGAAGAAAGGAAGGAAAGAACGAAGGTTTAATTGCCAAACCGCAGGCTGGGAATATAGGTCGATGGATCTTGGGCGACCCAGCCGAGGTTAGAGTTAGAGCGCACTTCAAAGTGGAGGTGGGGCTGGAGTGCGTCACCCGTGGAGCCAACCGTGCCAATGCGATCGCCTCTCCTCACTGTT
>DATNOW010000308.1:0-7308 GCA_036703515.1 Chroococcidiopsis sp. | reverse complement strand
GATGTCTGGACTTCATGGGCGATCGCCGGAGTCACCACCAGACCACGGGCGATCGCCCACCCCATGATCCCCGCTCTCAACCGCCGCCTAGGGCGCAGAGTCGGCAGAGTTAGGCGAAGCAGAGTCAGGCAAGGCAGAGTTTGGTAAAGCCGGATTTGGCGAAGCAGAGTCAGCAGAGAGACTCGCACGAGTGAGCATTGATTGTGGCGATTTGGACGAAACATAATACGGTGCTAAACCAAAAACAGACCAGATCCAGCGCCAGCGGATCAGAAAAACCCCAAGGGTCAGCAGTCCCAGCAGGGCGATCGCCACCCCATTTACCCAGCTCCACTGGAAGCCACCTAAATAGTGAGAGCCTATCATCAGGCTGTGCAGTGCGGCCAGCAGCAGCGCAGGCACCGCCAACTGATGCAGCCGCCGCCAGCCTTGCCCCAACGCACGCTGGGCCCAGTCGAAGCTGGTCAACGCTAGGGGCAGCATCAGCGCTAGGGCGATCGCCCCGGCTAAAATTCCCCACTGGTGCTGGGGCAGCATAAACAGCACCGCCTGTAGATTCCACTGCCAGGAATGTTCGACCATGTGCAAGACGTGGGCGATCGCCAAGATAAAGGCCCCGACACCGAGGGCGCGGCGATAGCGCAACAGCGCTGGCCAGAGACGGCTGAGGGGACGGGCAATCAGGGCTAAGACCAGGCAGATCAGGGAACCGTGGCCCGTGAGGTCGATCATGGCATCGCTGCGCAGCAGGGTGAGAATGCCGATGATCAGCGTAATCCAGCCGCCCATGCGAAATAGCTGACTGCGGCGATCGCGACTCAAAAACGACGTTGAAACGCCGACGGCCACCATACTTGGCAGCGTGCCCAGCCCAAACGCGAGCATAATGGCGCTGCCCTGCCAGCCGCTGCCCGATTCTGCCGCCTTGATCTGAGCGATGTAAAGGAACCCGCAGGGGATCAAGCCCCAGACCATGCCCAACAGGGCTGGCGTCAAGCCGTGGGATCGCAGCGACAGGTTAACCATTGCACGGCTGAGGCGGTCGTGCCACTTGAGCTGGGTAAGGGGATGGAACACCGGCAGCTTCGGCAACAGGTTAGGGTTGAGCTGGATCAGCCCCAGCCAGATCAGCAAACCGCCCGTGAATAGGGCCATCACCCGCCTGAGCACGCTGCCTACGCCCGCCATTTGCCCCCCGGCAATCAGCACCGAACCTAGCCCGCCAATGGCCGCGCCAACAAGGGCATAGCTAACAATGCGACCGAGATTGAGCAAACCGTGAAAGTAAAGCTGCTGCCACCACTGCGGTGGATCAGGCTGCTGCCGCGATAGCGAAAAAGCCACCGTCAGGCTGCCACACATCCCCAGGCAATGTCCAAAACTGCCCAAAAATCCGAGTGTGGCAATCAACAGCAAATCCAACATTCAATCGTCCCTACAATCGTTCCTAAATTGAGCCGTTCCCACAGTAACTTTCCACCATAGCAGTCAACCGAGTGCCAAACCAGACGGTCGCAATTGCTGAATCACGGTCAGCGTCCGCTGATAGTGATCGGTGGCTCCCTGTTGCTCAAAGTAGTAAGCCGCCAACTGTAGGTCTGCGATCGCCTCGTCTCGGTCGCCCATTTCTTGGTGTACCAAGCCCCGGTTAAAGTAAACCTCGGCATACTCTGGGGCAAGGGCCAGCACTTGGCTAAAGTCGCGCAGGGCGTTGGCATAGTCACCGTGCTGGTGGGCGGCGCAGGCGCGATTATAGTAAGCCCGCAGGTTGGACGCATCAAACTCAATCGCTTGGCTAAAGTCAGCGATCGCCCCGCGGTAGTTTTCCAACATCAGATTAGCCAGCCCGCGATCGTCATAGATTTCGGCCATGCCCAGCCGGTCGAGCAACGAACTTTGGCGTAGCGCTTCACCAAAATCGACGATCGCCCGCCGATATTGGCTGAGGGCAAAATGGGCCAGCCCCCGGTTATAGCGAGCCCGAAAGTCGTCGGGCTTGAGCTGCAACAGTTGGTCATAGCTGGCGATCGCCCCACTAGGATTGCCCAATCGATAAAACGCTAGACCTTGGTTGAGAAAAGCCTCCGCATTTTTGGGATTGCGCCGCAGCGCTTTGCCGCAGTCGCTCACCGCAGCATCGGGCTGATCGAGCTGTAAATAGGTCAAACAGCGGTTGCTGTAGGCCGACGACGATTCCGGGTTTTGGGCAATTGCCTGGCTAAACTCACGCAGCGCTAAGTCATAGTCGCCTGCTTGAAAAGCAGACACGCCAGTGCGGACAAAATTGGGCGGTGCCACGTCTGCGGTGGGGGCGTCAGCGTTACTAGCGCTATTGGTCACAGCAGCCAGAGCCGCCGGGACTAATCCAGCCCATAGCCCAATGCTATAGACCCAGACCAATACCCAAACGGCGATCGCCATCCATCGCTGCCAATCTTGCACCTGCCAATTTTGCGATCGCTCCTTTGCCATGACTATCTTCACCCTTGATTAATGCTTTGGAGAAATTGCGTTGGAGAATGCCTTGGAGAAATCACCTTAAAGGCAATTGTTGGGGATATTCCGAATGCGCTGCGATTATCCCGGATATCGTCATCGTAGCCAACACTACCAGCCTTTTGCGGCTTGGTCGAGTACATAGGTGGCGACATCTTCGATCTGCTCTGCCGTCAGCCGAGTTTTAAACGACGGCATAGCCGCCTTACCGTTGGTCACTTGGGTTTTGATCGCCTCTAAAGACGCCATGGTGTTTTGTTCTAACGCATTTTTCTTCAAGGTTTTGGCCGAGTTGATCACATTGCTGCCGCCCATATGGCACGCTGCACAGTTCGTGCTAAAAACAGCCGCACCGCTTGCCAGATCGCTAGCGATCGCGGGTGCAGACAGAAACAGCGTCAAACAGGCGATCGCGATCGCAACAATGACTCGAAACCCGCTCATGATTGTTCTCCTCTAACACAGCATCGGTTCTTTACCATGCTGCGAGAAGTGTTTCTATCCTGTCAAAAGACAGCGCGTCAAACATTCGCAATTGACACGAATTGATACAGTCCCCGCCTACCCTCCCTCCCTCTCTCTCCCTCCCTCTCTCCCTTCACCCTTCCCTCTTTTCCCAGTAAGCTGATAAAACATGCTGCTTAGCCCAGGTTTTATGGCCTACTTACCGCCCCACCGCCCCAAACAACTTTCGCTGGGCCCGCTTGAGGCTGAGATTTTAGACATTCTATGGGAGCTGGGCTCTGCCACCGTCAAAGAGATTCACGATCGGATTTTGGCCAACCCCGATCGCGAGTTGGCCTATGCGTCAGTGACGACCGTGCTCCAGCGCCTTACCCAAAAAGGTTGGCTAGCCTGCGATCGCCAGGATCGGGCATTTCGCTGGCGATCGCTGGTATCGCGAGAGCAGGCCAATGTATTGCGGGCCCATGAGCAGCTCCAGCAATTTTTGGCAGTGGGGAATCCCGATGTCGTAGCTGCTTTTGCCGATAGCCTGGATAGCGCCAGCATCGAACAGCTAGATGCGATCGCCCAACGGTTAAAATCCATTCGCCAGCAGCGGGAGGAGCAGTAATGCACATTGGCTTGATTGGTCTAGCGCTTGTGCTAGCGGTCATCGTACGCTCTAGCTGGTCGCCGGCCACTGTCGATAGCTGGGAGCAGCGCTGGCAAAGGGCGCTAGGGGCGCTGCTGTCGCCTTTTTTGCTGTTATTGGCAACGGCGATCGCCGTTTTGCAGATGGGGCATCACGGGCAGATGATGGGTATGCCGGTGGGGCGTATCGGCTGCCTGATTGCCTTGGGATTTCTGGGAAGCGGGCTGGTGCTGGTGGTGGTGTTGGCGGCGCTGGGGTGGCGATCGCGTCATCGAGTCAGCACCTATCCAACGGTGGCCGCCAGCGGACAGATGGCTCGCCTGCTGGATATCGATGCCCTTTTTGCGGGACAAGTTGGCTTTTGGACACCGACTCTGATAGTCAGCCGAGGGTTGCTGCACAAGCTCAGCGCCGAGCAGATTGCCGCCGTGTTAACCCATGAGCAGGCCCACTATTACTACCGCGATCCGTTTTGGTTCTTTTGGCTAGGCTGGGTGCGGCGGTTTACGGCATGGCTGCCCAACACAGCGGCCCTGTGGGAAGAACTGCTTGTTTTACGCGAACTGCGGGCCGATCGCTGGGCGGCGCAAACCGTGGATCCGCTGCTGCTGGCCGAGTCGCTGCTGCAAGTCGTTCAGTCTCAAGTCGTTCAGTCTGCGGCAACGGTGCCTGCCCACTCCTATAGCGTTGCCTTTGGTGGCGCTGAACCTCTAACTCGGCTCGAAGAACGCATTGACGCCCTGCTTGAACCGGGCGATCGCCCCCTCGTTGCAGCGCCCGCCCTGCAATGGCGCGCTTGGGCCGGGCTGTTGATTGGTTTGCTGCCCCTGCTGACGCTGCCCTTGCATTCATAGCCAAAACCATAGCTGGACGTTAAACCGCGTGGTTACACGGGGTCATACACTGACGCATTGCAATACCCCCTCGGATCGGTGGATTCAATCACTCCGCCCACTGTGTATTGGGAAATTTAGCACTGCGAAATTTAGCATTGGGAAATTTAGCACTGGGAAATTTAGCACTGCGAAATTTAGCAGCAGAATCCTTGTTCTGCCTGGGTTTGATGGCAAAACTCACTGCTGCCCAACAGGCTAGTAGTCTCAAAGACCTACACTAGACCGTCCTTAAGCTTAGTGACTATAGCTACAAAAGCGCTATAAAAGCGCTATAAAAGCCGTGTAAGCAAAATCTTCTATTCACAAAGCATCTTTATGTCTTTCACGCTTCCCCTGCTGGCGACCTACGCCACCTATATGAAAAACCGTTTTATTCGCCAGACGCGCCAGATTGAGGCCACCCAAGAGCATTTTTTGCGAGAGCTGCTCAGCGCCCATCAACACACTACCCTAGGTCAACGCTTTGGGCTCGGTGACATTAAAACTATCGATCAGTTTCGTGACCAAGTGCCGATCTGGGCCTATAGCCACTACGAACCGCTGTGCGATCGCATCGCCCAAGGGGAAACCAACCTGCTCAACCCCGACCCCGTAGTTTACATTAACCTGACTAGCGGCTCCACCGGCAAGAAAAAGCAAGTACCCGTTACCCGACGATTTCAGCGGACGCTGCGCCGAGCCGATCTGGCCGGCATGGGTTTTGCCATCGAGGGCTTGCAGCGACGACAGCGCTCCTTTGGCAAGCTGTTTATTACCAATTCGGCCCAAGTGCAGGGGCATACGACCGCTGGCATTGAGTATGGCCCCGTTAGCGTCGGCAGCCTGCGCAAAGGCAAGCTGCTGTTTGAGCAAACCTTTGCCCATCCCTTTCGTGCCCTCGAAATTAGCGACACGTTGGCGCGCCATTATGTCTGTCTGCTGTTTGCGCTGCGCGATTCTAGCCTGCGCGGCATGGTGGCCAATTTCCCCATGCTGATTTTGCGCACCTGCACCTATCTAGAACGCTACGCCAACGACCTGATTGACGACTTAAGCCAGGGCAGAATCGCCCCTTGGCTAACCATCGAACCCGCCATTCGCGCCGATCTAGAACGCCGGTGGACGGCCGCCCCGCAACGGGCCGCCCAACTCCGCGCCATTGTCCGCACGGCCGGACGGTTAACGCCAAAACTCGCTTGGCCCCATCTCAGCTTTGTCACCACAGCGAGGGGCGGCACCTCTGGTTTTTATCTCGATCGCTTTGCCGATTATTTGGGCGATACACCTGTATTTGGCGGTGTCTACGGCAGCGCCGAAGCGACCTTTAGCATCTACCCCGACTTTGACCTCGACGGCAGCATTTTGGCGATCGATAGCGGCTTTTTTGAATTTGTGCCCGTCGATCAGTGGTCTGCCGAACATCCCAAAACGCTGATGCCCAGCGAGGTAACCGTGGGCGATCGCTACCGCATTTTAGTCACTAGCTATAGTGGCTTTTATCGCTATAACATTGGCGACGTCGTCGAAGTCGTCGGCTTTTACGAACAAACGCCGCTGATTGTCTTTCGCTATCGTCAAGGCGGGCTGCTTTCTTCCACCACCGAAAAAACCACTGAATTCCATGCCACCCAGGTAGTGCAGCAGCTTCAGCAAGAGTTTAATCTATGCCTCGATGACTTTTGCATTACCTTATCGGATCATGAATTTCCGGCCCGCTATGTAGTCAACATCGAACTCGCCCACGGGCAGACCCTCGACAATCCGCTAGCCTTCTTGCATCGGTTTGAATATTGGCTATGTGAATTTAACAACCCCTACGGCACCGTCCGCGCCAGCCAAGTGCCACCGCCACAGTTGCGCATTTTGGCTCCCGGTAGCTTTGCTACACTACGCCAGCGCCAAGTCGAGCGGGGTATGTTCGATTCTCAACTCAAAATTCCGCACATTAGCGAAGATCGGATGTTTTTGGCTGGCTTAACCGTGCAGCACGTGTTTGACTTAGATTCTGCAATGCTGTCGCTATAACCTAAACAAGAACCGCTAGAGCAATAGAGAAGGAGCGATCGCCCTTCCCCCAAGATTTGCGATCCCGATTTGTGATCTGGATTTGTGATCTGGATCGGCGATCGCTCCCTTCTGCATCACTCTTCCCCCTGCATCGCGATCAACCGTGACGCTGCTGAACCTCACATCACAACCGGGTGTGCATCACTTCAGCAATCAAAAAAACGCGAGATTATGAATCTTGTCAGCCAATCGCGTCTGACTTGTTCCTAATCCCATCTTAACGAGGCGTCACTATGCAACTCTCCTATCGCGGTCTTCCCTACAACACTGCAACGACCGTCGAAACCATCCCCGGTGAAATCATGGGTCAATATCGCGGTGCAGCCATCCGCCACACCATCCAACCCGCGATGCCCGCTGCCCGTGTCATTGCCCAACTAAGCTATCGCGGCGCAAGCTACAACAGCCCTTGCTAAACCCATCAAGAAGGCGTTTGGTTGTGCCATCCGAGCAGGAATCACAACCGTTGCCCATTGCTCAATACTCACTTCCACGTTAGTTACGCATTAAGTTAGGTACACATTCCTTTCTTCCATTTAACCAAGAACCTGCTTAATTACGCTAATCACTCCCACACTACAACAGGCTTACGATCATGAAATTTGGATTCTTCAACCACTACAGAACCACGGCCCCACAGTCATTTGTCCATCCCGAATTGGATGATGCGATCGCCCCTCCCAAACCCCGACGCGGACATTTAACGGCCCGTTGGGTGGTCGTTGACGGGAAGTTAACCTGCAAGTGGGAAGTAAGCTAAAGCTGAGTTAGTTA
>DATNOW010000307.1:0-3047 GCA_036703515.1 Chroococcidiopsis sp. | reverse complement strand
TCCCGATCGGGTTGCCTATCGCTTTCTCAAAGATGGCGAAACCGAGTCTAAACGGCTGACCTACGGCGAGCTAGACCAGCAGGCCAGGGCGATCGCCGTCTTGCTCCAAGGGTACTGCCAGGCGGGCGATCGCGCTGTCTTGGTCTATCCCTATGAAGCGGGGCTAGAGTTTATCGCTGCGTTTTTGGGCTGTCTCTATGCTGGGGTCGTGGCCGTATCCTGCCATCCGCCGCGCAACCGCCACGGGCTGAGCGATCTGCAAGCGCGTCTGGTTTCCTCGGGGGCACACACCCTCTTGACGACCAATGCGCTGGCGGCCAAGCTCACCCGCCAACTGTCTGCCCCAGAAGCCACCCCACTACACTGGCTGGCCACCGATGCTATGCCCCATAGCGCCGCCGCCGACTGGAGCGCGCGCCCCATTACCGCCGCAACGCTGGCTTTTTTGCAATACACCTCGGGTTCTACCGGGCAGCCCAAGGGGGTGATGGTCACCCACGATCGCCTGCTCTACAACCAGCGAGTGCTGCAACAGGCCTTTGGGCATAGCGATCGCTCGATTGGGGTGGGCTGGCTGCCGCTTTTTCACGACATGGGGCTGATCGGCAACGTGCTACAGGCCATTTACCTGGGCACCTCCTGCGTGCTGATGTCGCCGATCGACTTTGTCCAAAAGCCGCTGCGCTGGCTGCAAGCGGTCTCTCACTACCAGGCCACCACCAGCGGCGGGCCCAACTTTGCCTACGATTTGCTCTGCCGCCAAGTCACCGATGCCCAACTGGCAACCCTCGATTTGAGCCACTGGCAGGTGGCGTTTTGTGGCGCAGAACCGGTTCGCTTAGACACCCTCGAACGCTTTGCCACCAAGTTTGCTCCCTGCGGGTTTCGGCGTGAGGCGTTTTATCCCTGCTACGGTATGGCGGAGGCCACGCTGTTTATCTCCGGCGGCAGCCGCGCCGAGTTTCCCCGCACCGTGACGGTAGACGGGGCCGCCCTAGCCGAAAACCGTGTCGTGGTGGTCGATTCCCCGTCGCCTAACGTCGCGGCCGCATCAGGTCTCACATCATCCGCTTCTCCAACGGCTACACCCGAGTCATCCTCGGCATCAGAGGAAGAGTGCGATCGCCTCCTGGTGAGCTGTGGTCATGCCTGGCTAGACGGCCAGTTGGCGATCGCCGACCCCGACAGTCAAAGGCGCTGCGCCGCCGATCAGGTCGGTGAAATTTGGGTGGCCAGTGCCGGCATTGGCAGCGGCTATTGGCAGCAGCCGGAGGAAACCGAGCGCACCTTTGGGGCCTATCTGAGCGATACCGGGGAGGGCCCCTTTTTGCGGACAGGGGATCTGGGCTTCTTGCATCAGGGAGAGCTGTTTATTACCGGGCGGCTGCACGATGTCATGGTGTTTTGGGGGTTAAACCACTACCCGCAGCACATCGAAGAAACGGTAGCCCGCTGCCATCCCGGATTTTTGGACAACGGCACAGCGGCGATATCGGTAACCGTCGATGGCGAAGCGCGGCTGGTGATTGTGCAAGAAATCGAACGCCGCTATTGCAGCGCTCTGCGCAACGGCAAAACCGAACGCCTCACGGTCAGCGAAGTCGTCGAAGTGATCCGCTGGCAGGTGTTTGAGCAACACTTTGTCGATGTCTATGCGATCGCCCTGGTCAAACCGGGCGCTATCCCCCGCACGTCGAGCGGCAAAGTGCAGCGCAGCGCCTGCCGGGCAGCGTTTACCAACGGCAGCTTAGAAACCCTAGACGAGTGGCGATCGCCCCACAGCGAACGGTATGATATCACCTCACTGATTGAGCGCTATCTCAACCCGATCACCCACGTCAAACGCTATTCTGCCCTAGCCAAAGGGCGATTGCAGCGGCTGCTGGCGAGTATCGGCTAAGGGAATCTGCAATTAAATCATTCCTATCCGTTCAATTCCCTGTAGGGACGCACCGCTGTGCGTCCTTACCTAAAACTTTCAGGGTATTCAATCCATGCTCCTCAGCCTGGACAAAGTGCCAAACCGTCGTCCCACACCTCCTCCCAAACTTCTCCTCCTAAAATCAAAGGGTTCATCCAGAATGCTAATCACGTGGAGCGATCGCCTCAAACTTGCCGCCCTGGGCGCATTATCAGCCCTGCTGCCGCTGACATTCATCCCCCCCGCACAGGCAGCAGAGCGCGTTTATTTAGAATATGGTGCATTTGAGCGCTCGGTATCGGTGCAGCAGCTTGCCGACTTTGCCGAAACAGGCGCAATCACCCCCGAACTGCGCTTGTTTTTAGGCCGGTTTAGCCCAGAGCAGCGATCGCAACTGCGGGATGTTTTGCGGGCACGCTACAGCGTCAGCGCCTCCATGGTCGATAGCCTGTCCTACAGCGCATCGGGCGAACAGCTGCTGACCGAAATTGGCGGCGTCATTCGCACCCAGTCGCGACTCAATGGCTTACACAGCCTGCGGGCAGCGGGGATTTTAGCCGCCTCCGATGCTAATGGGCTGAGCATTCTTGAGTTCCTGCGCCACTTGCCGACCGATATGCGCATTGATGTGGGTGAACTGCTGCAACGCTTTCGGCAGATTCGGGGGGTGTTGAGCGACACTACGCGGATGACTCGGGCAATCGAGCAAGAAGCGGTGGCGATCGCCGCCACAGAATCTGCCGCAGCATCCACCCCAGACTTTAGCCAAATGCCCGACCTCCGCCAGCCGGGGCCCTACCGCTTTATCCGCCAAACCCTGACGGTAGACGACCCAACCCGGCAGCGATCGCTAACGGTCGATTTATACTTACCCAGCCTAGATTTACCCGGTTCCCATTCCTCCGCTCAACCTAGCGGCACCGGGCAAGCCCACTCGATTCCGGTGATTGTCGTCTCCAATGGCTTAGGAGCCCGACGCGACTATTTTGAAGAACTGGCGGCCCACCTGGCCTCCTACGGTCTGGCGATCGCCATCCCCGATCACCCCGGCAGCGATCGCGAGTATCTGCGCGGCTTTTTTAGCGGGCTCTATCCCGAAAACTTTGCCCCTAGCGAATTTGTCGAG
>DATNOW010000306.1:0-4501 GCA_036703515.1 Chroococcidiopsis sp. | reverse complement strand
TTTGGTTAACAGCTTCTATCGGCTTTGATGCTGCTAGTTTGGGCATAATTCACAGGTCTATCTGGCCCAATACACCGCATAGATAACCGTCCAGATCATAGCGCACCGTCTGGATACAAAATAGGCTCCTACGCGCGATCTTGCGGCTAGCGCGCCGCCACACAGCGGGTGAGGCGTCTACAGCATGCCGCCCCTCTCCGTAAGCCGCCCCTCTCAATAAAATGTCATTAAAAAATGTCATTAGAAAGAGGAACCGCCTGAACATGCGTCCAGGCGGAGTGTGGTGTGAGGAGTGAACGGAAACATTTACGTCTCCGCTACTTCTATTGTAAGTGAGAGTTATAGTTTTTCCAGGGTTTCAGTAACTTTAGCTCGGAAAAACTTATCAGACTGTAACTTGATAAAACGCAACAATAGGGGCGATCGCCTGTTCTATTGTTAGGGGTTGCGCGGCTATCCCTTGGACCTAAGCACTTCCCGTAAAAAATACATTCCGCCAAAAAATGCGTGTCGAAACTTGTAGAGTGCTCTGCAAGTTTCGACACGCAAATCAATGGTGATTCATATTACGTAGACTTATTAGGCAAACTTAATTAGGCAAACTTACTTGCCCATGCCCAACTGCTGCGCCTTTTGGTAGACCTTGCCTTCCGTCAGCAGCGAGGGAGCAATCACAACTTCCACCTGCTGCATTTCGCGGATGTCTTTGGCTCCTAGGGTGCCCATGCTAGTTTTGAGTGCGCCCAGCAGGTTGTGGGTGCCATCGTCAAGCTGAGCGGGGCCCCGCAAGATCTGCTCCAGGGAACCGGTTGTCCCGACTCGAATGCGCGTGCCCCGTGGCAGCACCGGGCTCGGAGTAGCCATCCCCCAATGGAAGCCGCGTCCAGGAGCTTCGGCCGCTCTGGCGAAGGGAGAACCAATCATGACGCCATCGGCACCACAGGCGATGCACTTGCAGATGTCGCCGCCGGTGACCAAGCCACCGTCTGCAATCACGGGAACGTAGGTGCCCGTCTCAGCAAAGAAGCGATCGCGCGCAGCGGCACAGTCGGCCACCGCCGTTGCCTGCGGCACGCCCACACCTAGCACCCCCCGAGAGGTACAGGCGGCACCAGGGCCAATCCCCACGAGCACAGCGGCGGCCCCCGCTTTCATCAGGTTGAGGGTCACCTCATAGGTAACGCAATTGCCCAAAATCACGGGCATGGGCATTTCGCGGCAAAACTGAGCCAAATCAAGGGGCGTCACGACATCAGGCGAGAGGTGAGCTGTTGAAACGACCGTGGCCTGAATGAAGAACAGATCGGCCCCGGCCGCCGCTACAGCGGCACCGTATTTGCTGGCACCGAGCGGTGTCGCGCTAACGGCTGCAATGCCGCCCTGCTGCTTAATTTCTTTAATGCGGCGCTCAATTAGCTCTGCCTTGACAGGTTCTGCATAGAGCTTTTGCATCAGCGGCACAAATTCTGTTTTATCCACCGAGGCAATTTGATCGAGCACAGGGTTAGGGTCGTCATAGCGGGTCTGGATTCCTTCTAAGTTGAGGACACCCAGTGCACCCATCTGCGATAGCTGCACGGCCATGTTGACATCGACAACGCCGTCCATCGCACTGGCAATGATAGGAATTTCTCGCGTAATCCCACCAATTTGCCAACTCGTATCTGCAAGGCTCGGATCTAACGTCCGCTGTCCCGGAACGAGCGCGATTTCGTCGAATCCATATGCTCTGCGAGCGGTTTTGCCCCTGCCAATTTGAATATCCACGCGTCCACTTCCAAGTCCGAATCAGGGTTAGATTATCCAGTCTAGCCCAGAATCCGCACCACTTACAGCGGTTTTCTGGAATCCTTGAAAGAGAGCGCTTTCAGCCTTTGAGCTAACGTTGACTCAACCTTGAGCAAAACTGCGCCTCGGATCCATGCAGCCCCTGGCAACACCTTCTCAAGGCGCAAGCCCATTGGGTGCGATCGCCAGCTTGGGGGTTTGCGGGTCACGTTTTTGCACACTCAAAAAGCACGTTTGTTACGAAATGTTACCGGCGAACTCAGAATGTGAACACAATGCCGCAGAATATTTGCGGAAGGGCGCTAAATCATCTCGACTGCGCAGGTTCTCCTACGTTAAAAGCGTTTCAAGTTTGCTTACCCTTGAGCTCTCGCATTCGTGAGAGTAAATATGGTGAGTTGGCGGCAAGGTTTTAGCCTTACCGACTCTTGTTAGGCGGTTGTCGAGATTGTTTTGTGTCTCTATCGAGTGCCAGTTTAAACACAACCTGGACACACATTTTTTTCGGAGGAATTCATAACATGAGTATTGTTACGAGATCCATCGTGAATGCCGATGCTGAGGCACGTTACCTTAGCCCTGGTGAGCTAGATCGGATTAAAGGTTTTGTTACTTCTGGCGATCGCCGCCTGCGGATTGCCCAAGTGTTGACCGAATCCCGTGAGCGGATCGTCAAGCAAGCTGGCGACCAACTGTTCCAAAAGCGCCCTGATGTGGTTTCTCCCGGTGGCAACGCCTACGGTGAAGAGATGACCGCAACCTGCCTGCGTGACCTCGACTACTACCTCCGCTTGGTTACCTACGGAGTTGTTGCTGGCGACGTCACCCCCATCGAAGAAATCGGTATCGTTGGCGTTCGTGAGATGTACAAGTCTCTCGGCACCCCCATCGAAGCGGTAGCAGAAGGTGTGCGTGGTCTCAAGAGCGTAGCAGCTTCCCTGCTGTCTGCTGAAGATGCTGCTGAAGCAGGTGCCTACTTCGACTACGTTGTTGGCGCATTGCAGTAAGCCAGTAGGCAATGGGTAACAAGAGTCAGCGTGGCTGTACACTGCCCACCTTGCAATTCTTACGACCCTATTACTTCTAGCTCGACATTTAACGACCACGTTTAAGGAAACAAGATCATGGCACAAGACGCAATTACTGCTGTTATCAATGCCTCTGACGTTCAGGGCAAATATTTGGACACCGCGGCTCTGGAAAAGCTGAAAGCTTACTTCCAAACCGGCGAACTGCGCGTGCGTGCAGCTAACACCATTAGCGCTAACGCCTCTGCAATCATCCGCGAAGCTGTGGCTAAGTCCTTGTTGTACTCGGACATCACCCGTCCCGGTGGCAACATGTACACCACCCGTCGTTATGCTGCTTGCATCCGCGACCTCGACTACTACCTCCGCTATGCCACCTACGCTATGCTGGCTGGCGACCCCTCCATCCTCGATGAGCGGGTTCTCAACGGTTTGAAAGAAACCTACAACTCTTTGGGCGTTCCCGTTGCTGCTACCGTGCAAGCAATCCAAGCGATCAAAGAAGTCACCGCTAGCCTTGTCGGTGCAGACGCTGGTAAAGAAATGGGTGTTTACCTCGACTACATCAGCTCTGGCTTGAGCTAAGCCGCATGAGTGACTGGGTTTGACCCCGTACGGGATTCAAGACTCAACGCTCAACATTTAAAATCTCTGAGGTTTAGGGGGTCGGGAGTGAGTGTTAGATGGTTTATGGCTGTTTCAAGGCGGCTGCGATCGTCTAGTATTGACTCTCGACCCTCAACCCTCAGATGGTGAATGGCTAACATTCAATCAAACATTTTGCAGTCACTGGCTTAGTTTCATTGCGAGGTTTATCCATCGCGCCCCGGCGGCGGATGTGGTAAATAAATTAACCGCAAAAACTTGGCATTTCAGATTCAAAATTCTCGATCCAGTTAGGAGAGAAGCGACCATGCGGTTTTTCAAAATCACAGCTTGCGTTCCAAGCCAGACCAGAATTCGGACTCAGCGGGAACTGCAAAACACCTACTTCACTAAGCTAGTTCCCTACGATAGCTGGTTTAAAGAGCAGCAGCGGATTCAAAAAATGGGCGGCAAGATTGTCAAGGTTGAACTGGCAACGGGCAAGCCTGGTGCAAACACTGGTTTGGCGTAGAGCTTTACGTCGCTGGTGGGCAGACAATTTAACAGTTAGTGATTAGGGCTGAGAGCTTGGGGTGAAGGCAGAGTTGCTGTTTTGACTCCTAGTTGTTGGCCCTAATTTAGTTGAAAGTTCCCAATTTAAAATCCCCAATTTAACCCAATTTAATTTATCCAATCTAATTTAAAGGCGGCTTCAAAAAAGGCTGCCCTTTTTTATTTTTTAGTTGATTAATGGATGATGCTCTAGGCGATCGCTCGATAAGGCCTCATAGTATCTATAGTATCCATATGTGAAGTTTGGGGTCGGTGAAACCTTGTGTCTCACGCGCGCTTCAATCTCCGAGCAAGGTGTTATGGGCTAAGCGCGACGCTTGACCACGGTATTATCAAACCTTGATTCACCCTCATGAGCTGGTATCCGTGAATTGATATGCGTGAATTAATACCTGTGAATTAATACCTCTTTAAGTACCTCTGAATTGATATCCGTGGAGGAGTTTATGTTTCAGTCTGGCGCACCGTATCTGCACATCCAAGACATCCTTAACTTGCAGGATATTGAATATCTGAAGCAGGGCTGC
>DATNOW010000305.1:0-4639 GCA_036703515.1 Chroococcidiopsis sp. | reverse complement strand
GCGGGCGGCGGTGGTTGGTCGCGATGAGGCTACGGGTGGACGCTATTTAAAGTTTGAGCTGCCGCCGGAAACATCGCTGTTTGAGGTTTTAGAGCAGTTGGGCAAGATCCCCCTGCCGCCCTACATTACCGAATCGCAGGCAGTGTTAGAGCAATATCAGACGGTCTATGCCGAAAATTCGGGATCGGCCGCGGCTCCAACGGCCGGGCTGCACTTTACTGCCGAGCTGCTTGAGCAACTGCGGGATCGGGGAGTGGAGCAGGCTTTTGTGACGCTGCATGTGGGAGTCGGGACGTTTCGCCCGGTGGAGGTGGAGACGATTACCGATCACGCGATGCACGCGGAGTGGATGGATGTGCCCGCCACTGTGGTTGAGCAGATTCAGCAAACCAAGGCTCGCGGTGGCCGCGTGATTGCCGTGGGGACGACGGTGACGCGGGCCCTGGAGGGGGCGGCCGCGCAGACGGGGACGCTGCAGCCGTTTTGTGGCAAGACGAACTTGTTTATTTATCCCGGCTATCAGTGGCGTGTGATCGATGGGCTGATTACCAATTTTCACTTGCCAAAGTCGAGTTTGATGATGTTGGTCAGCGCGATGATTGGGCGATCGCGTCTGCTAGAGCTTTACCAAGAGGCGATCGCCCAAGAGTATCGGTTTTATTCCTTTGGGGATGCGATGGTGATTTTGCCAGAGGCCAAACTGCCGCCAGAGACCAACGTGTCAGAGACCAACGTGTCAGAGACTAACTTGTCAGAGATCAAATCGTTGCATTAACTCTGTTTCAAGACGTCTTCAAAGCGTCTTCAAAGCGTCTTCAAATCATCTTCAAAGCGTCGCGTATAACGCGACGCTTTGATTTTTAGCGTAGATGGGTTGTCAACCTTAGACCGCAACGAAAGCGCTGCTGGTCAGCGAACCGACGTTTACCCCGCTGAGAATGGCCAGCGTTTCGCTGCCGCTCTGGATCAGGGTATTTCTGCCGCTCTTGGTGATCGTTAGGCTGCCAAAGGAGATGCCCCCCGATAGCCCGATGCGATCGCCCTGGCTAACGTTGAAGTCGGTGATGGTGTCGGTACCCGCACCCACCGCAAGCACAAAGGTGTCTGCACCTGCGCCACCCGTAGCGGTATCGTTGCCCAAACCGCCGTTGAGCAAGTCATCACCCGCGTCACCAAACAGGCGATCGTTACCGGCATCGCCAAACAGCTTGTCGTTGCCGCGTTTGCCGCTGATGCTGTCATTGCCATTGCCGCCGTAGAGGGTGTCGTTGCCGCTGGGGCCACCCACCGACGAACTGCTGTTGGCATCACCGCGCAGGGTGTCGTTGCCGTCGCCGCCATAGATGATGTCATCGCCGCCCAAGCCCGCGACGGTATCGTTGCCGCCGAGGGCGTTCACGAAGTCTTTGCCTGCGCCACCCAAAATGGTCTCGCCCAAATCAGAACCCAGCTTGGCGTCTTTGAGGACGTTGTCGCTGCGGAAGGCTAGATTTTGGATGCGGGTGTCTTGGCTAGGATCAACATCGGCTTCGTCGTAGGGGGTGTCGGAGAAGTTATCGGTCAGATACTTGGCCAAGGCAAATTGCTCAGAGCCGGCCGTGGTGAATGTGTTGCCTGACGAGGGGGCGAGGTCGACCTTGTTGGTGCCAGCAAAGCTGGGGAAGGGATAGCTGTCGCCGCCTGTGGCCAAGAAACCCAAGGTCACCATGCGGAAGGTGCGATTGGGATCACCCAAGAGCTGACCGTCTTTAACAACAACGTCGAGCACCTGGCCGTCTTCACCCAGCACCGCTAACGATTCGACGCGCTGACCGGGGTCGAGGATGCCGTTGCTGTTGCGATCTTCACCCGCATCGAGAACGCCGTTGCCGTTGGCATCTTCGGCGGCCGGGGCTGTCGGGTCAAAGCTGAAGGATAAGCCGCCGACTTGGGGAAACTGACCGGGGGTGCCACCAGGAGAGGTGGCGCGCACGCCATGCTCAAGGATTTGCTCGAGCTGGGCTGCGGTGACGGTGACGAGGCTGAGCCCATTGTTAAACCGCAGGGCGTTGGCAATATCCAGCTGGGAGATTTCGCCTTCTTCTTTGCCGGCCGAGGGGTTGGCAGCCGGGGGCAGCAGGTCAAAGTCATCGGCGCTGGTGCCGCCATCGGCGGCCGCAATGACGCCAATGTTGGAGCGGATGCCGCCGCCATTTTTGATCGAGATCACAACGCTAGAGTCAATCTGCTTGGCGTAGGCCAGGTTGGCATCGGCGGTGAGGTTGCCCAGGTTGGTTTCTTCGGTGCGAACAAAGCTGCGATCGCCCCGTAAAAACACGTCCGTTTTACCCACAATGTTGCCGTCTTGGGTATTGATTACCGTTTTGAGGGCATTGGTGATCGCCGTGATTTCAGGGTCGGCTACACCGCCCACTGCCGCCACACCCTCAGCATCGGTGGCATAGGCCCCGCTGATGGTAGGGTCGATGCTCGACGGGATGATGTTGCCGTTGGCATCAAACTCGACCACGAGACGACCGACATAGCGGTAGTTGCCATCGGTATTGACCACGGCCACGGGCTTACCATCGGCATCGGTCTTGAGGATGGGGTAAACGCCACCGCTGGTATCCCCAGCCCGGAGGCGATCGCTACTGTCAGAGAGCAGCGTGTTGGAGCCGCCGCCCACAATCACATCGACATCGCGCAGCCGAGGCGCAAGCTGATCGCGTTCAATGGCAAACTGCTGCATGTGGGCCAACACGACAATTTTGTTGATGCCAGCCGCTTTTAGGGCATCCACCGAAACCTGGATATCTGCCGCGAGCGCATCATAGTCGGTCGGGCTAGCGGGCAGCACACCCACATCCCCTGACGACGAAATTTGGCGCAGCAAGGGAGTCGTGGCCCCGACAATACCCACTTTGTCACCATTAATCGTCACGACGGTCGATTGAGCAATCCGCCCGGCCGGAATGGTGCTGGCTTCTTGACCGTCAGCCGTAACTCGGCTGGCCAAATTGGCATCCGTGGCAAAGTTAAGGTTAGAGCTGAGGTAGGGGAACTTTGCACCCGCATAGGTGCCCGCTGGAGTAATGATGTCGCGGACTTCCCGTGTACCGAGGTCAAACTCGTGATTACCAAAGGCAGAAGCCTGAATCCCCAGCTCATTGAGAATTGCAATATCGGCCCGGCCAATGCTGGGATTGCCGATTACTGGCGCAAGGGATGGATCGGCACCGGCAAAGAGGAAGGGGCTGGGAATGTAGTTGTCCCCCGATGACACGACTAGCGTGTTGGCATAGTCGTCTTTGAGCGCATTGAGTACTGCTGAAAACCGAGGGGCGTCGTCGAGCGCTTCAATACCAGCCTCGAAGTCTGACGCGTGGAGGAGCTGTAAGGTGAAGTTCGCCATAGAATCCGTAGGAAAGCGTAGGTAAAAGTGCGGGGTAATTCGGTCAGAGAATCGGGCGGAGGGTTGAAGTTAACCAGTTCTTTACGTGTAATTAACGAAAGCTTGTCTAAATTCGCACTCGCCGCTGACACCGTATCACCGAGTCCCGTGGGACGTTAAGTGTCGCAGCCGACACCGACTGTCAAGATTGTGTGAAGCGATACGAAACGGAGGCTGGGGGAGGGAGCGGGGTGTTGGTTTGGGCAGGGGTAAAAGTGAAAAGGGTGAAGGGTAAAAGTGAAAAGGGTGAAGGGTAAAAGACCAATGCCTAGTGACTAGTGCCCAATGCCCATTACCCAACAACTGTTTTCCTTGGCGTTGTTGTAGTCCCTGAATGATTTCTTTAGAATTGATAAGTAACCCTACACGGCGTGTTAAATCCCACTTGATTCAATCTGAAACGTTAGAACTGTTGGAATGGTCGCGGCTCTGTCAGCATCTGGCGACCTTTGCGGCGACGAAGTTGGGGGCCACGGCGGCGCGACAGTTGCGAATTCCGACCGTGATTGAAGAGAGTGAAGCGCTGCTAGACCAGACGCGAGAGGTCTATCACCTAGAGACGGTGCGCTCGGCAGGGCTGCGGTTTGATGGCATTCAAGATGTGGGCGATTCTCTAGAGCGAGCTGAGCATCAGGGGGTGCTGTCGGGCGAGGAGTTGCTCAATTTGGCGACGACGCTGGCGGGGGCGCGGCAGTTGCGGCGGGCAATCGATGGCTATCCTGAGTTAACGGTGCTCAACCAACTGGTGGCCGATCTGCGCACCTATCCTGAGCTAGAGCAAGAAATTCACTACTGCATTGACGATCATGGCGATGTGACCAACCGGGCTAGCCCCAAGCTAGAGGGCATTCGCGAGCAGCTCAAGCAGCAGCGCGATCGCATCTATGGGCAATTGCAGCGGATCATCCAGCGGCAGCCAACGGCGTTGCAAGAAACGCTGATCACCCAACGGGGCGATCGCTTTGTTTTACCCGTTAAATCTACCCATAAAGACGCCGTGCCGGGGATTGTCCACGATGCGTCTGCCAGTGGGGCCACGCTCTATGTGGAGCCACACACTATTGTTGAGTCTGGCAATCGGCTGCGGCAGTTGCTGCGCCAAGAGCAGGTAGAAGAAGAGGCGGTGCGGCGGCGGCTGAGTGAGCAGGTGGCGGCAGTCAAACCCGACTTGGAACGTCTGCTGGCGATCGTGACGACGTTAGATTT
>DATNOW010000304.1:0-4586 GCA_036703515.1 Chroococcidiopsis sp. | reverse complement strand
ACGCTGTGGAATGACACGGTGCTGCCGATTACCTTGGATAACGGGGCTGAGCACTGCACGAGCGATCGCCTCTCTCAGGGGCATCGGGTGCTGCATCCAGAGCCAGTGGCGATCGCCAGCGCCGAAACCTATGTCAGCACGCTAGAGTCGGCCTATGTCTTGGTGGATGCGGCCCGCCGCCGCCAGACGATTGTGGAACAGACCCAGGCTTTGGCGACCTCGGTGGGCGGCTGGGCAGCGATTTCCCCTAGCCTGCTAGATGAAGTCACCGACTTGGTGGAATATCCCACAGCGGTGATTGGCAAATTTAACCCTGACTTTTTGCAGCTGCCGGCGGCGGTGATCACGATGGTGATGGAAAGTCACCAGCGCTATTTCCCGGTGCTGACGGCAGAGGGAGCGCCGGATCTGCTGCCCTATTTCATCACGATTTCGAATGGAGACCCGGCCAAGTCGGCGATCATCGCGGCGGGCAATGAGCGGGTGATTGTGGCCCGACTGACCGACGGCACGTTTTTCTTTGATAGCGATCGCGCCCATGCCCTCGATCACTACCTGTCGCGTTTAGAAACCGTCACCTTCCAGGAAGATCTGGGCTCGGTGCGCCAAAAGGCCGACCGGATTGTGGCGATCGCGGCTCACATTGCCGATCAGCTCCAGCTCGACGACAGCGATCGCAGCTTGATTGCCCGCGCCGCGCTGCTGTGTAAGGCCGATCTGGTCACCCAGATGGTGGGTGAATTTCCTGAACTGCAAGGGATTATGGGGCAAACCTACGCGATCGCCAGCGGTGAACCTGTGGCCGTAGCCAATGCGATCGCCGAGCATTATCTGCCCAAGGGGGCGGGGGATGCCCTGCCGGCGGCGTTGACGGGGCAAGTGGTAGGGATTAGCGATCGCCTCGACACCCTAGTGGGTATTTTCAGCCTGGGGATGATTCCGACGGGGTCTTCCGATCCCTTTGCCCTGCGCCGCGCTGCCAATGCGATTGTGGCGATCGCCTGGGCCGCCAACCTGTCGCTCAACCTGCACCAGCTCTTGGCGACGGTGATCGGCGATTTTGCCCAGACGCGATCCCTTGACCCAACGGCCCTGACCCACCAACTGCAAGACTTTTTCCTCCAGCGGGTGCGGACGCTGCTGCAAGAGGAGCGGGGGATTGACTATGACCTGGTCAATGCGGTGCTGGGTGACAATGACCCCGAATATGCCGAGCGGGCCCTGAGCGACCTGCTGGACGTGCGCGATCGCGCCCTATTTTTGCAGCACATCCGCCAAAACGGCACCCTCAGCGCCATCTATGAAACCGTCAACCGCTCCTCGCGGCTGGCGGCCCAGGGCAGCCTTGAAACGTCTCTCCTCGACCCGACCGCCATCGTTAAGCCGGCCCTGTTTGTCAGCCCGGCCGAGCAGGCCTTTTACGATGCCTTGGTGCAACTGGTACCCCAAACCCAAGCGGCCCAGGCCAGTCGCGATTACCAAACCTTGGTAGACGGGCTGACTCAAATTGCGCCGACGGTGAGTAATTTCTTTGACGGGGCCGATAGCGTCTTGGTGATGGATGAGAATTTAGATATTCGCCAAAATCGCCTGGCCCTGCTGGGGCTATTGCGCAACCATGCCCGCGTGCTGGCTGACTTTGGCGCGATTGTGAAAAGCTAGCGATCGCTATTGTACCCGTCGCGAGAAACCCAGCGCCCACAAGGGTTGGGTTGAGTGATGCTGTGCGACCCCTGCCCTGGGATAAAGGCCAACGCTGTGGCATCGCCAGATCAGGGGAGGCAGGGTCGCGTCTCCGTGCGTTAGCGTAAGGCAAGGTAACTATTCGATGAAATTCCGTTCGTTGGGAACCGACTGTAGTAAAGTGATCTTTACCTAACTTATCGAACGGAAGCACTCCATTCTCCCATTTCGCTGCGATCGCTGTAGTGTCTTGCCTATGACCGCTTCACCGCCTTTATCGACTGGTAACACGTCCGCTACTAGTCCGTCCACATCCGATAGTCTTTGGTCTATGATGGCACCGGCCCAAGTGGTGCGCGGGGCCAACGCCATTGCTCAGGCTGGAGCGGCGATCGCCCGGTTGGGGCGGCGGCCGCTCGTGGTTGGGGGCGATCGCACGCTGACCGTGGTTTTGCCCTGGCTGGAGCCCGTGCTGAGCGAGCAATCGCTGCAATATGCCCAGGCTTCCTATGGGGCCGACTGTAGCGAGGCTAGCCTCAACGCTCTACATCAGGCGATCGCTTCCCACCAGACCGATGTCGTCATTGGGGTCGGTGGCGGCAAAGCCCTAGACACCGCCAAGCTGTTGGCCCACCAGGCTAATCTGCCCATCGCCACCATTCCCACCTCTGGGGCCACCTGCGCCGCCTGGACAGCCCTCTCCAATATTTACTCTGAGCAAGGGGCGTTCCTCTACGACGTTGCCCTAGCGCGCTGCCCTGACCTGCTGATTCTCGACTATGGCTTGGTGGCCACCGCGCCCCGCCGCACCTTGGTCGCCGGCATTGGTGATGCCCTGGCCAAATGGTATGAAGCCTCCGTCAGCAGCGGCCACTCCGAGCGCACCCTGCTGATTGCGGCCGTGCAGCAGGCTCGGGTATTGCGTGACCTGCTGCTGCAAAAATCGCTGCCGGCCCTAGATGCACCGGGCAGCGACCTGTGGCGTGATGTAGTTGATGCCTCGGTATTGATGGCGGGGATGATTGGCGGCTTGGGCGGGGCCCAGTGCCGCACCGTAGCGGCCCATGCCGTTCACAACGGGCTGACCCATCTGTTGCAAAGCCACCATGCCCTCCACGGCGAAAAAGTAGCCTACGGCATTTTGGTGCAGCTGCGGCTTGAGGAAATGGTGCAGGGCAATCAGCTTGCGGCCACCGCACGGCAGCAGTTGCTTAAGTTTTATGGGGAGATTGGCCTGCCGCAAACCCTGGACGACTTGGGCTTGGCCCAAATCACCCTGGCCGAATTGCAGCATGCCGCCGATGTTGCCTGTAGCCCCAATTCCGATATTCACCGGCTGCCGTTTGAAGTCACCCCATCGCAGCTAATGGCGGCGATGGTTTCGACCACGGCCCCTACCTCAGAACCGAGAAGCCCGAAATCGGATGGCAGAAACGCCATGGCTGAGTTGGTTACTGACTTGGCTAGTGAACCCGTTTGCTCCCCTTTGTTGTCAATCTGTCATCCTTCTGATGAGGTGCAGCCATGAATTTAGACTGGATTACGCCTGCGGATCGCCTTAGTGCTCTGCCGCCCTATGTGTTTGCCCGCCTCGATGAGCTAAAGGCGCGGGCCCGCGAACAGGGGCTAGACTTGATCGACCTGGGGATGGGCAACCCCGATGGCCCCACCCCCCAGCCCGTAGTCGAGGCGGCGATCGCAGCGTTACAAAATCCGGCAAACCACGGCTATCCTCCGTTTGAAGGGACTGCTAACTTCCGTCGCGCCATCACCAACTGGTATGACCGGCGCTATGGCGTCAAGCTTGACCCCGATGGTGAAGCGCTGCCCCTGCTTGGCTCCAAGGAAGGGCTGACCCACCTGGCGATCGCCTACGTCAACCCTGGCGACACGGTGCTGGTGCCCAGTCCGTCCTATCCGGCTCACTTTCGCGGGCCGCTGATTGCCGGGGGCGTCATCCATCCCCTCATCCTCAAGCCCGACAACGGCTGGCTGATTGACCTAGCCGCCATCCCCGATGAAGTAGCCCAGCGGGCCAAAATGCTCTACTTCAACTATCCCAGCAACCCGACCGCGGCCACAGCCCCGCGCGAATTTTTTGAAGACGTGGTCGCCTTTGCCCGCAAGCACGAAATCATGCTGGTGCATGACCTGTGTTATGCCGAGCTAGCCTTTGACGGCTACCATCCCACCAGCCTGCTGGAAATTCCCGGTGCCAAAGACATTGGGGTAGAGTTTCACACCATGTCTAAGACCTACAACATGGCGGGTTGGCGGGTTGGCTTTGTGGTCGGCAATCGCCATATTATCCAGGCCTTGCGCACCCTCAAAACCAACATGGACTACGGCATTTTTGCTGCCCTGCAAACGGCCGCCGAAACGGCCTTGCAGCTTCCCGATGTTTACCTGCACGAAGTCCAGGCGCGTTACCGCACCCGTCGCGACTTTTTGATTCAGGGGCTGGGCGAGCTGGGTTGGGATGTGCCCAAAACCAACGCCACCATGTATCTCTGGGTGCCCTGCCCGCCAGGAATGGGTTCGACCGATTTTGCCCTGTCGGTATTGCAGCAAACAGGGGTGGTGGTGACACCAGGGAACGCCTTTGGTGCTGGTGGTGAAGGCTATGTGCGGATTAGCCTGATTGCCGATTGCGATCGCCTCCAAGAAGCGCTCAATCGCCTCAAGCAAGCCAATATTCGGTTTCAACCCGAAGGCGTGACGGTATAGCGCAACAATGTCCCAGTCTATTGGCTGGTCAGAGATTATCGAGGTTGCAGATTCTACACTGCTGGGCGATCGCCAACAAAACGATCGCCTCTCTCACTATCCCAAGACCTTGGAGATTTGCAAAACTTCCGAGGTCTGAAAGCTTTACTTCTGGCTCCGCACTAATCCTGTAAAGC
>DATNOW010000303.1:0-5573 GCA_036703515.1 Chroococcidiopsis sp. | reverse complement strand
CAGCCCTAGACCCGTTCCTTCTAAGGTGTGGACGCGATTTTCAACCCGAAAGAAGCGATCAAAAATAGCTGTTTGATCTTCGGGATCGATGCCAATGCCGGTATCGGCTACTTCTACCCGCACAATCGACGGCAGGATGTGGCTGCCGAGGTCATGGTCGAGGGCATAGGCGCGAATGGCGATTTTTCCACCCGACTGGGTAAATTTCAGGGCATTGCCGACCAGATTGGCAAACACTTGCAGCAGCAGGTCATAGTTGCCCAGCACGGGCGGCAGGTTGGGATCAATGTCTTGAATTAGCTCGATGCCTTTATCTCGGGCGTTGAGCTGATAGGTGCGCAGGGTTTGCTCAACGGCCTGAGGAATATAAACGGCATCAAAGTGGTAGCGCTTGCTCGATTCTAGTCGCGACAGATCAAGCACATCGTTGACCAGGCGGGTCAGGCGATCGGTTTCTCGATTGGCAGTATCCAAAAACTCTCGGCGTTCTTCTTCACTTAGGTCTTCGCCGTATTCGTGCAGCGTTTCAATAAACGACTTGATGTTAAACAGGGGCGTTCGCAGCTCGTGGGAAACGTTGCTGATAAACTGACTTTTGGCCTCGTTGAGTTCGACTTCACGGGTGATGTCTTGCACCGTGATGGCGATCCCGCGAACGCTTTCGCGATATTGGTCGAGTACCGTGGTCAGCAAGAGGCGAACCGTCCGCCGGTTTGGTTCGGGGATGGTAATACAAAATTCTGTGCCTTCGCGCTCGCGCATGGCGTCGGGCGAGGGTTCTCCGGCGGCGATTTGGTAAAGGGGGCAGCTCAGCTCAATTTTGACGGGTTCGGGCAAATAGTCTAAGACGTTTTTACCCAAAATATCGAGTCCTTCCCAGCCAAACAGGCGCTGCGCCGTGGGGTTGACCAAGATCACATGCATGGCGCTATCGAGCAAAACTGCACCATCGGCAATGGTCGATACCATGGTTTCGAGTTTGGCCTTTTCGGCGGTCAGCTCCTCGATATTTTGCTCGTCATAGCTTTCTAGCCGTTCGGCCATCTCATTGAAGTTGAGAATTAGCTCGCCCAGCTCGCCCCCTAGGGGCAAGTCAATCCGCTGCCTAAAGTTACCGGCGGCAATGTTTTTGACCCCCACCAGCAGCTCTTTGATCGGCTGGGTGATGGTCAACGCATTAAAGACAGCCCCCAAAATCACCATCACCCAGATCGACACAAACACGGCGATCGTCACGTCGCGGGTGAGATGGGAGGAGGTGACGACGGTGGGGTTTGGGTTGGTGCCGATGGCCAAAACCCCCAGGTAGTTGCCCTCGTGGATCAAGGGAATAAAGACATCGGTGACTTCCCCGTCGGGGGTGAGGTGCTGCCGCACCATCGGTTCTTCTAGGTCTTTAACGTAATTGTCGGGGAGCTGCATCCGGCGGCGGATGGTCAGCGAGTTTTTGACTTCAGAGTCAGAAAAGGGGATGCCGAAGAAAATATTGCCGTCTTCGTCGGCATAGAGCATGTAGCGGATGCTGGAGGTGCTGCTATAAAAGCGATGAGAGAACCGGGCTAGCTCGGTGCGGTCGTTGTCGGCCACGAGGGGAGCAACGTTGGCGGCGAGCAGCAGCCCCAAGTCGCGCCCAAAGCGGGTGTCGCTAAAGCGGGCATCTTGCTGAATGGAGTTGACCGCCCAAAAGGTCAGCCCGCTCATGATTAAAGAAACTACCAACGTCGCCGCGGCCATGAGCTTAGTCTGGAGGGTAAACTCCGACCACCAGCGACCGATGATAGTTCTCAGTTTCTTCAGCAGTTCCAACAAAGTATGCTCGTCAACTACAAAATGGTGAATGGCGATAAAGCCAGTAGGCTTTTATTCTGACATACTCCTTTGCAGCAAGGGGGAGTTGCCTCGGCTGGATTAGCGTAAGACCTGATAGCCGATATCTCGACGGTAATACATCCCGTCAAAGTGGATTTGCTCGACTGCTGCATAGGCTTGGGCGATCGCCTCTTTAAAGGTATCGCCAACGGCCGTTACCCCCAGCACCCGCCCACCATCGCTGGTCAGCTGGTTGTGCTTAAACTTGGTGCCCGCATGGAACACCAGCCCGCCCTTGGCTTCGGCCTCTTTGATGCCCGTAATAGACTGCCCCTTGGCATATTTGCCAGGATAGCCATCGGCGGCCACCACCACACAGGCCGATGCGCCGGTCTTCCAGACCAGGGGTGGGAACTCGCTCAAGCGCTGCTGGGCACAGGCCAACATCAGCGCCTCTAGCGGTGTTTCTAGCAGGGGCAGCACCACCTGGGTTTCGGGATCGCCAAAGCGACAGTTAAACTCGATCACCTGGGGATCACCGCTGGGGCTAATCATCAGCCCGGCGTAAAGCACACCCCGATAGTCGATCCCGCGATGGCGCAGGGTGGCGATCGCCGGCTCTAACACTTCTGCTTGAATGCGCTGCAACAGCTCAGGGGTAACGAGGGGAGCTGGAGCATAGGCTCCCATGCCGCCTGTGTTGGCCCCGGTATCGCCATCGCCAATGCGCTTGTGGTCTTGGGCGGGAGCCAACGGACGGATGGTGAGACCATCGGTCACGGCCAAAACCGAGGCCTCTTGCCCCACTAGACAGTCTTCGATCACTAGGGTCTGCCCGGCTGCGCCAAACTCACCGGCAAAGGCCGCCTCAATGGCAGCATTTGCCTCTGCCAAGGTGGTGGCAACGGTGACGCCTTTGCCCGCCGCCAGCCCATCGGCCTTGACCACAATCGGTACGCCGCGAGATTCGACGTAGGCGATCGCCGCCTCAGCATCGGTAAAGACCTCGGCCCGCGCCGTCGGAATGCCGGCCTCTTGCATTAGCGCCTTGGCCCAGGCTTTACTCGACTCGATTTGGGCCCCGGCTTGGGTCGGGCCAAAGACTGCGAGCTCCTGTTCGTGCATGTAGTCAGCAATGCCGGCCGCCAGCGGCACCTCAGGGCCAACCACGATCAGCCCAATATTTTGCACCAAGGCAAAGCGAGCAATGCCCTCAAAGTCTGTCACCGACAGCGGCAGATTGCGGCAGCGCTCTAAGGTTGCCGTGCCGCCGTTACCCGGCACACAGACGATTTCTTGCACGTGACGCGACTGTAACAACTTCCAAGCTAACGCGTGTTCGCGCCCGCCATTTCCAACAATCAGAACCTTCACACCAATCCAAACCTTTAATTATTTCTAAGCGTTAAAACAACCGGAAATCGCTGAAACCTAGAGGGTTTTCTCACAGTCTCATCCTAAAGCACCGGGCGCTAAAGGAACTCTAGCATCGGTTTTGCCAGTCGGTTTTGTCAGTTGGTTTTATCAGCGTGGCGCTGAGCGCCCCCTGCACCAACGAAAAACTGGCATGCCTTAATCCAAAGCCCTAGGAGATTTCTCAGATGCCATACTCAATTGGACTTAAGCCTAATCAGACCCTGTAATCGCTATAGATACGCTATAGATAAATGTTGACAAACGCATCCTATTATCTCACTTCTGTATCCTTGTTGAGGGGATATTTGCGGTGACATTTGGAGCCGATATTGGGCAGGGTGTGGGCAGGGTATGGGCAAAGATTGAGCGGAGATTGAGCAAATCCTAGCAAGGGCGTTGCGCGAACGCTGTTTTTGGGCGGCAGGGGTGGGTTTAGAGTGAAAATGATGGCGGCAGAATTGCAGCGGAGCGGCCAAGGAGAGATAGGCTATGGTGAGAGAGATTGCAGTACGTAGACATGGCAGGAGACTGTTGATGAGATTACCTGTGGGCGATCGCCAACCATCGTCAAACCCACCCCTAATCCAGTGGATGTGGCGTCTGTGTGTGCAGTGGGGCGTGCGCTACGGTGCGGTGGGGGCGATCGCCCTGAGTGGTGTGCTGAGTGGGATGCTGATGACGCCCGTGGCCAGGGCCGATCAGCCCGATGCCTTTCCGCCCAACCCGCTGGATCTGACTGAGCCCGATCCGCTGCTGCCAGAACTGGCGGTCGATCGGCCGCTGAGCCCCCAGGAGCGTCGCGTCTTGACCGAAGCCCTCAACCAACTGCAACTCCAGGCCCAGCAAACGTTTAATGCAGGCAATATCCCCGGTGCCATCGAAATCTGGAACCGCGAACTGCGGCTGCGTCGGGTGCTAGGGGTGAGTGAAGAAGTGCCAGCCTTAAGTCGGGTGGGAGAGATTGCCTGGCGAGAGAGCCAAACTACAGAGGTACGCCTGATCACCGAGCGGTTGCAGCAGATTGAGCAAGAGGAGTTGGCCAAAACGCCCCCCAGCTTTGAGCAACTGCTGCTGATTGCCGATGCTTACCAAAAGATGCGCGCCATTCAGCCGGCGATCGCCGCCTACAATCGGATTTTGCTAGAAGCCCAGCAGCGGGGCGATCGCGCCATTGAGCAGCAGTCCCTATTGGCCCTCGCCGAAATGCATCTGGCCTGGTTCAACTATCCTGAGTCGGCCGCCGCCTATGAGCAGCTATTAACCCTCGTTCAGGGCAATATGGCTCTCGAAATTGAGTATATGGGTCAACTGGCCTATGCCTATCAGCTGGGCAATCAGCTAGAAGCGGCGATCGCCGTCCAGCAGCGCTTGGTGCGGGTTTACCAGCAGCAGCAAGACTACCTGCGGATTGCCCCGATCAAAATCAACATTGGCGACAACTACCTCGCCCTCGATCGCCCTGACCTCGCTGCTCCCAGCTATCAAGAGGCCTTTTCGGTAGCGCGAGGCACTCAGCAGTATGGCTTTGCCGGGGACGCACTACAGCGGTTGGCGACCCTCTACCGCTCTTTGAGCCGCTGGCAAGATGCCTTGGTGGTCTATCAACTGCTGATCGATGTAGAGCAGCAGTCCTATAACACCCTTGGGATCATGAACGCCTACGACAACATTGGCCAAGTTCACCGCCAGCTTGGCAATACCACTCAGGCGATCGCTGCTTTTCGACGAGGGCTTCAGTTTGCCCAAGAGCTAAACTACAAAATTGGCTACTTTAACACTCAAATCCAGGAGCTGAGCCAGCAGTAAGGGATTTGGTGAGGGATGCAATCGTAGGGGAAAAAGGGACGGAGGGAGGGTAGGAGTGGGTGAAGGGTGAAAGGGTGAAGGGTGAAAGAACGTGGTGCGGGCATCTTGCCCGCGGGCGAAACCCAGAGGGCTGAGTGCCGAGGCTCTGCGGTAGGCTAGCGCACTCTAAACGCTTCATCAAAGCGCTGGGTAATCGGCTCAATTAGAAACGTCAACACCGAACGCTGGCGGGTGACGATTTCGGCTGTGGCTACCATCCCAGGCACCAACTCAACGGTGCGGTTTTGGACGCGGATATCGGTGCGGCTGAGGGAAACCGTTGCATCAAACACCAGACCCAAATCACGGTCGAGGGTGGCGTTGGGGCTAATTTGCACGACCTTACCCTCAATGGTGCCAAACTCCTGAAATGGGAAGGTCGCCAGCTTGATTTTGGCCCGCATCCCCTCATTGATAAAGCCAATGTCGCGGTTCAGCACCTTTACCTTGAGCATCAGCGACTCGCCTTCAGGCAAAATCGACAGCAGTTCTTCCCCTGGCTC
>DATNOW010000302.1:0-6320 GCA_036703515.1 Chroococcidiopsis sp. | reverse complement strand
CACCGTCGACGCCCGAATGCTCGACTTTTATGGCGGCGTCGGCTACAAAAAGCTGTTTGTCTATGGGCGCGAGCGCCATATTGAAACCGACTGGGATGAGCTGATCGCGGCGATCGACACCCACTGGCGGCCGATTGATTGGGACCCGCAGCCGTTTTTAGAGACCTTTCCGCTGCCGCTGGCGTTTAACCCACTGCAGCAAAAGTTTGGGCAGAAATTTGGCGATCGCGCCCTCCTCGAACGCATCAAGCTGTAGCGATCGCCCTAGTTGGCTGAGCCTGGTGCGTTACTAGCGCTAACGGCACCCTACCTGGGGACAGACTCTCTACCACAGCGCTGGCACAGACGGCTGTTGGGGCGTGGGGGTATTGGTGTTGCCGTAATAGCCTTCCTCAAACCCAGCATAGAAGCCGTCGCGGAAACCTTGGTCAAAGTCAGCGTCGCCCGACTGAGCACCGCCGCCAAAGGCCGAGTCAGGGCTATAGCCCAGGTTAGAACGCCGGGAACTTAAACCTTCGCGATAGCCCCGGACGCGGCCTTCGGCAAAGCCATCTTGGTAGCTCTGGGGCACTTGGGCAGTGTCGTCGGCATAGTAGCCCGCTTCAAACCCAGCATAAAAACCATCGCGGAAGCCCTTGTCAAAATCGGCATCTCCCGACTGGGAACCTCCACCAAAGGCGGCGTCGGGGTTATAGCCCGAATCGTATTTGCGGAAATTTTGCCCATCCCGCTGCCCGTTGCCATAGCCTCGGTTGTAGCCGCTTTGGTAGCTAGGAGTGCCTTGGGCGATCGCAATCGGCGTAACGCGCCCCGGCTCTTGCAGTGTGGTTGCCCCCTGCGCCACCACTTGCAGTGAGCAGCTAGCGTTGCTGGCCACCGTCAGCGTGGTCGTTGTGCCCGCGGTCTCGCCCAGTGCGGTATAGGTGGTGCTGCCATCGCTGTTGCTGGTAGTGGAAGCCGGCACATTGTTAAGGATTGAGTTAGACGTCGCCGTCCGCGGCCGCAGCGACATCTGGGCCTGCCCCTGCTGGAAGGTAATCTGCGCCACTTGAGTCTCTGTCTCACACCGAATCGGCTGGCTGATGCTGCGTGCTGCCGCCGCAGTGGGCGATGAACCCGCCGCTGAACCGGTCGGCGATGGCGATGCCCCACCCGACCCACCCGCCGTAGGCGATGACTTGCCGCTAGGGGAGGCGGTGGCTGGTGACGATCGGCCGTCACTCGGAGACGCCTGGATTTGAGCATTGGTCTGGTCTGCCTTTTGCCCCGCACAACCCGCCAGCACGATCACACTCAGGCTGACACACAGCGTCCATGCAAACGATGTCTCACTTAGTTTCATGCGTCGGCACTCCTGATTTCAGACTGAGGGTTCATAGAGGATTGAGGAAACGGTATCTCGGCACAATGACTCCGACTGGATGCGATCGCCATTAATATCAACTAGCCTTGAATGAAGCGATCGCGACACAATGCGACTTAAATTATGGAACAAATTTCCCCAAAAAAGACAGATTTCCTAAACTTTGGCGGAAAAAATAAGCCGAGAAATAGCCATCAAAGTATTAACTGAACGTGCAGTCCAATCTAAAAGGGGGTAGACGCGATCGCACCCACCATCGCCATCAGAGCCAAGCACAATACTGTCAGGGAACATCACTGGGCAAAGACAGGTTCGTGAAAGCAGCAGAGGCATTACCCGCTTGTGGCTTAGCGCACTGCCCAGATCCACACCGAATCTGGGCAGTGTAGCGATTAACCCAAACTAAACAACGATTGTCTGACCATTAACCAGGCTGGCAAAATTAAGCGTTGCACCACCCACAAGAAGTTTTTCAAACTCACTCGTGTTCATAACAACAGAACCACTCGTAAAGCTGACTGTTGTTCCTGAAATGCCGACAGTGTAGGTTCCTGTCGTTAATTCCAATTTATCTTGGCCAGCGCCGCCATAAAAGTCACCATCCCCAAATCCCTTAATAACATCGTTACCCTTGCCCAGAAGGGTAATGCCACCCCCCGCAAAGCCACCATTGCGAGCATTGATGATATCGTTGCCATCTCCCATGTCAATGATGCCATCGTTGAAGATGCCAACAGCGCCCTGGCCCGTGATGATGTCATCACCGACAGCAGTATTGAGGAGGCCGCTGCTATAGATGCCGTACTCGCCACCAGTGCCCGTGATGGTATCGTTACCCGCGCCAGTATCGATAGTGCCTCCAGTCCGGCCAAGTCCATTACGGAGTCCGAGTTGATCTCCCGTACCAACAAGTTTGTCTTGCCCCGCACCGGTAGTAATGGTGCCAAAGTTATCGATACCACCATTGCCAGTGCCCGTGATGGTGTCATTGCCAGTGCCTGTATTGATCGTTCCACCTGTCGTGTTAGAGACACCGGTCGAGCCAGAGGCCATACCAACGATAGTGTCATTGCCCGTACCGGTGTTTATCGTGCCACTGGGTAAGTTCAAGATGCCATTATTGCCACCAGTGCCAGTGATGGTGTCACTCCGGGCTCCAGTATTGATCGTGCCAGAGTTGTAGATGCCATAACTGCCAGCAAGACTGGCAGGGCCAGCGTTGCCTGTGATGCGGTCGTTACCGTTGCCCGTACCGATTGTGTCGGTGTTGTAAATGCCGGAAGCATGAGTGGAAGTGCCGGTGATGCGATCGTCACCATCTCCCATCTGAATGTCCCAATGGTTGACAATGCCATCGCCGCCAGCCGTAGCAGTAATGGTGTCGTTTCCAGCGCCGGTATCGATCAAGACTCCGTTGATAATACCGCTACCATCACTATATTCGTCGCCAGAAGCAGTCGCGGTGATAGTGTCATCACCAGAGTCGGTATCGATAGTGCCATCGTTGTAGATGCCGATGTATTCGCCATGGCCAGTGATGGTGTCGTTACCAGAACCAGCATCAATGTCGTTGCCACCATCGTTGAGAATGCCGTAATAGCCATTTCCAATGATGGTGTCGTTACCCCAACCAGTATGGAGGGTGCCGACATAGCCATATATGCCGTATTTGCCAGTCCCCTCAATGATGTCGTTGCCAGCGCCGGTATCGATGTGACTACCAATGGAGATGCCATCCCCCCCACCTGTGGCAATGCCCCTGAGAGTATCATGACCGGCACCTGTCTTGAGGAGGCTAAGGTTGTTAATGCCGTCGCCATCACCAAAGGCAATACCCTGAAGAGTGTCGTTACCCGAACCCATATCAAGGGTGCCGGAGTTCAAGATGCCATCGCTATCAAAGGAATAACCTGTAATTGAGTCACTACCGTCTAAGGTCTTAGCGATGCCAGAATTGACTATTTCATCTGTTCCTACGGTAGGAACGGTATCTGCCCGGCTTGTAAAAACTAGTGTGGAAAGATCGATTGTCATAGTGCCACCACCCAGCTAGCTCACTTTAATGCGGCGCTCCTTGATGACGGTATGATTTCGCAGAATTGTGAACAAGGCTCAAGGCTTTATCGTGATTGTTTTTATACCCAGATCTAGAAACGCCTTTAACTACAATCTGTATCAATTATAACAAAGTCACCTGTGCCGACCTTGGCGCTATGGCTACATTGCTTGAGCGCTTCGCATTGGTTAACCCGTTTTGGTTTTAAGGTGAGGCAGTTTTAGAATTTTCTGACGGGGCACCGGGTGAATAGTGCATCCTAGAGGCAGGGATGTCGTTAGTCATGGCTGTTCACATGGCAGTCACCATGGCCGTCAATATGGCTAGCGTCATTGCAATCGTTAAATTGGGGCGAGGATCGTTATCTATGGCAATGAATCGTGGGGCAATGAATTACGGGATTTTGGGGAATGGGACAAATGGGCGATCGTTTGAGTTGCCGGGGGCGCGCCCGCATTACAATCCCGATCGCCCGGGTCAGGTCGAGCACATTGCCCTCGATCTCGATTTGGATATTCCTAAACAGCGCTATCAGGGCACCTGCACCATTCGCCTCAAGCCGGTGCGCGATGGCATCGATCGGCTGACGCTGGATGCGGTCAATCTGACGATTCAGACGGTGAAGGTGGGCAAAACCAAGCAAGAGTTTGACTACGATAATGAGCAACTGCAAATCACGCTCAAGCAGCCGACCACCGCAGGCAAGGTGATAGAGGTGGCGATCGCCTACAGCAATGAGCATCCCCAGCGCGGCATTTACTTTATCGCTCCCGACGAACACTATCCCCACAAGCCGGTGCAGGTGTGGACCCAGGGCGAAGATGAAGACTCCCGCTTTTGGTTTCCCTGCTTTGACTATCCGGGGCAGTTGGCCACCTCTGAGATCCGGGTGCGCGTTCCCAAAAAGTTCATGGCGATTTCCAATGGCACACTGATCGCGACCGAAACCGAGGGTGACTTTACGACCTATCACTGGTCGCAGCAAGAGGTGCATCCCACCTATCTGATGACCCTGGCCGTGGGCGACTTTGCCGAACTGCGCGACGACTGGAATGGCAAACCCGTCACCTACTATGTGGAAAAGGGCCGCGAAGACGACGCCCTGCGCAGCATGGGCAAAACGCCGCGGATGATCGATTTCTTTAGCGCAGCGTTTGGCTACCCCTACGCCTATCCCAAATACGCCCAGGTCTGCGTCGATGACTTCATCTTTGGCGGCATGGAAAATACCTCGACCACGCTGCTGACCGATCGCTGCCTGCTGGATGAACGCGCTGCCCTCGACAATCGGGGTACCGAAGCGCTGGTCGCCCACGAACTGGCCCACCAGTGGTTTGGCGATTTGGTGGTGATCAAGCACTGGTCGCACGCCTGGATTAAAGAAGGCATGGCCTCCTATTCGGAGGTGCTGTGGACTAACTACGAATATGGGCAGGACGCCGCCGCCTACTACATGCTGGGTGAAGCTCGAAGCTACCTATCAGAAGATAGCGGCCGCTATCGTCGCCCCATCGTCACCCATGTTTACCGCGAGGCGATCGAACTCTACGATCGCCACCTCTACGAAAAGGGAGCCTGCGTCTATCACATGATTCGGGCACAGTTGGGCGATGAGTTGTTCTTTAAAGCGATCCACACCTTCGTCAACGACCATGCCCATAGCACCGTGGAAACCGTCGATCTGCTGCGGGCGATCGAAAAAGCAACGGGTCGCAACCTGCAATTTTTGTTTGATCAATATGTCTATCGCGGCGGCCACCCCGACTACAAGGTGTCCTATAGCTGGGATGGCGACAGCAGCTTAGCCAAGCTGACCATTACCCAAACCCAAGCCCAAGAAGGGGCCAGCGGGCTCAACGGTGACCTGTTTGACCTGAAGCTGCCCATTGGCTTTGGCTATGTCGAGGAGAACGGCAGCAAGGATACCGGCAAAGCAAGCGATAAAACAAGCGGCAAAGCAAGCGGCAAAGAGGCTAGCCCCAACACAGCCACCCTCAAAACCTTCACCGTCCGCGTCTATGAGCGCGAGCAAACCTTCTATTTCCCGCTAGAGAAAAAGCCGCAGTTTATTAGCCTTGACGTCGGCAACAGCACCCTCAAAACCGTGGCGCTGGAATATCCCCTAGCCGAACTCAAAGCCCAGTTGCAGCACGACCCCGACCCCGTCTCGCGGATCTATGCAGCCGAGGCGATCGCCAAAAAGGGTGGATTAGAAGCCGTCAACGCCCTGGCCACAGCGCTCAGCACCGATGCCTTTTGGGGCGTGCGGTTTGAGGTAGCCGGGCAGCTCGCGTCGATCAAGCTCGATCAGGCGATCGCCGCTCTGCTCAAGGGTCTTGACGATGATGACGCCAGGGTGCGCCGGGCCACCGTCGAAGCCCTAGCTGGCATCAAAACTGTGGCCAGCTACAAAGCCCTCAAAACCGTCGTCGAAAAAGGCGATGCTAGCTACTATGTCGAGGCCGCTGCCCTCCGCAGCCTCGGTGCCGTAGCGGCCGTCGAGCTAGACGGCAAGTCTAAAGAAGACAAGGCCATCAAGCTATTCAAAGAGGTGCTAGAGAAACGGGCGGGCTGGAATGAAACCGTGCGCTCTGGGGCGATCGCCGCACTCAGCCAACTCAAATCATCCGCCGCTGCCCTCGACCTGATCCTCAGCTACACCGTCTTGGGCACGCCCCAACCCCTGCGCCTAGCCGCCATCCGCGCCCTCGGCACCATTTCCACCGGGCAAGACAAACCCAACCTCGAACGCATCCTCACCCGACTGCGCGACCTCGCCGACGAAACCTTCTTTTTGACCCAAGTGGCGGTGGTCGTTGCCCTCGGGCAAATGGACACGATCAAAGCCGTCGGCATCTTGCGATCGCTGGTTGACCGCACCCCCGATGGTCGGGTCCGTCG
>DATNOW010000301.1:0-2877 GCA_036703515.1 Chroococcidiopsis sp. | reverse complement strand
GCTCAGGGTGCAAGCTAGCTGAGCGAAGTCGAAGCTAGCGGGTAGTTTCTTTTTCAGTGATCTCCTTAAATTTGCCGCTTAAATGGTCATCATGAGATCCCCCGATCCGGGGATCACTTCACCAATCAGCCAGGCGGGGATTGCCTGAGACTCAAACCATTTCACGGCTTGGTTGGCTTGGCTGGAAGGCACCAAGACCACAAACCCGATCCCCATATTGAAGGTGTTAAACATCTCGGCATGGGCGATCGCCCCAGTGGTTTCCAGCCATTGAAAAATTTGCGGGATCGTCCAGCAGCTTGGCGCAATCTGCACCGAGCGACCCTCGCCCAAGCAGCGGGGCAGGTTTTCCGGCAGACCACCGCCCGTAATGTGGGCCATGCCATGGATTTCTAGCCCTGACTGCCGTGCCTCCAGCACGGGTTTGACATAGATTCGAGTTGGGGTCAGCAATGCTTCACCGAGGCTTTTGCCCACCAGCGCTTCCGGGCGATCGCCCAGACTGTGATTCGACAGTTCTAAAATTTTGCGCACGAGGCTAAAGCCATTGCTGTGAACGCCAGAGCTAGCCAGCCCAATCGCTACGTCCCCGACCTGCACCTGCGAGCCATCAAGAATTTTGCTTTTCTCCACGATGCCGACCGAAAACCCCGCCAAATCGTACTCACCCGGCTGATAGAAACCGGGCATTTCTGCCGTTTCACCGCCCAACAGGGTGCAGCTGGCCTGGTGGCAGCCCTCGACAATCCCGCCCACCACTTGGGTTAGCTGCTCTTGGTTGAGCTTGCCCGTCGCCAAATAGTCTAAAAAAAACAGCGGTTCGGCACCGCAGGTGAGCACGTCGTTAACGCACATTGCCACCAGATCAATGCCCACCGTATCGTGGCGATCGCACTGATGGGCCAGCTTGAGCTTAGTGCCGACGCCATCGGTGCCCGACACCAGCACAGGTTCTTGGTAGCCCGTCGGGAGCTGAAACAAGCCGCTGAACCCGCCGATCCCGCCCAAAACTTCAGGGCGACGCGTGCTGTCTACTAAACTGCGAATCCGCTTGACGAAATCCCGTCCTGCCTCAACATCTACGCCCGCTTCCCGATAGTCCATGAATGCCGCCTTTTCCGCAAATCAGCCCGACAGACTATCTTAACGTGAATTCTAGCCTCCCAATGAGCCTCCTCCGCCTAGACTCCACCTAGAACGATTGCAGCCCAGTGTCCTATTCGACGACGCTAGGCGACGACTTCCGTCCTAAAATGAAAGCTTTGCGCCAGCAATCTAGCGTCCAATCCGCTAAAGTCTGCCTAGATTGAAAAACGAATGCTTTGAAAACAAGCCCGACCAAGGCAATATATTAAGAATTATGATTACAGCGATCGCAAATCAAAAGGGCGGCGTTGCCAAAACAACCTCAACGATTGCGCTGGGTGGGCTTCTGTCAGAAGGAAATTCGTGCTTGCTGATCGACCTCGACCCCCAGGGCAATCTCACTACCGGTGTTGGCATCACGCTAGCCGACGACCAGCCCACGGTCTACGACGTGCTCACTAAACGAGCCCACGTCAAGGAGGTGATTGTCTCGACTTCCTTTGGCTTCAGCGTCTTACCCGCCAACGAAATTTTGGCCCAAGCCGAAAAAGACCTCGCCAATCACGATGATCGTTTTTTGCTGCTGCGCGACATTCTCAAGTCCCTGCGTTCAACCTTCGACCACATCTTGATCGACTGCCCGCCCAGCATGGGCTTGCTCACGGCCAATGCCCTCTGCGCCGCCAATACGCTGGTGATCCCCGTGCAGTGTCAGTTTTTTGCCGTCAAGGGGCTAGAAGGATTGCTCAAGACCATCGACACGGTCAAAAAACGGCTGAACCCCCATCTCCAGGTGCTCGGGGTGCTACCCACCATGGCCGAACCCAACACCCTGATGACCCAAGATGTGCTCAAAACCCTGCGCAGCGAACTCAACGGCATTCGCGTCTTTAACCCCGTACCCAAGTCGGTCAAGTTCCCAGAGTCAAACTATGCGGGCGCACCGATTAATCGCTATGCCAACGAATGGCGTCTGGTGCAGCCCTATCGCGATGTTGCACGCGAGCTGATGATCTTGCAAGAGGGTTAAACCCAATCACGGCATATTGCTAGAATGCTCGCCCCGCAAGGCCAACCAACGCTCTAATGACTGGCGACTCTCACCACTTTGCCGACCGGCTATTAGTCCTTCAATGCCAATGTGCTCATCGAGATCCAGCCATTCGATCGCATAACCCTCTCCTAACAGTTGCCAGTTTTGGCGTTCTTGCGGAGAGGCATGGAGCAAGCGAGGATACCACGACAGCGGGATGATTAAGCTCCGCCCGTCTACCAAGTCCACCACTAGTTTGTCTGCGGTCAGGCTAATGTGGGCAGCGAGGGGTTCTGTTTCAAGGGTCAAAGTAGTCATGCCAAGCCTCCAACAACGTTTGGTGGTGCTCCTCTACGATTCGAGCAATATCGTTTAATTCATGATCCCTAAAACCTCGATTCTTTGCCATAGAAACAGGATTCAGCCAAAACTTGGCTAACTGGCGATCGCGCTTAACGTGAATATGGGCAGGTTCACCACCATATGAGCTAAAAAAAATGAAGCTGTATGCCTCAACCTGAAGAACCGTAGGCATGGCTGAGGATTTGAGTGCTCTATTTCCAATTTAACCTGCATTCCAGCGGTCAATAAGCGATCGCGATGTCAGTCGGGTGATGCGCCACAATCTTAAAAAGAGAATTAAGAATCGATCGCTGTTGCCTTTGTCCAACTTACGAAACACGTAGGAAACCCAATGACTATCATCAAAATCGTGGTAGAAAAACACTCTGATGGTTATGTTGCCTATCCACTGGGTA
>DATNOW010000300.1:0-2188 GCA_036703515.1 Chroococcidiopsis sp. | reverse complement strand
GTTGGAATAGACTCTCTCTAATGCTTGTGCTCTGGTATTAATTGGTTTGGGAAGTGATTTCTGATGTCTAGTTTTTTGATTCGCAATGCTACGGTGTTGCCATTTACAGCCCAGGCTGACCGCAGCTTAGATTTAACGCCCCAAGTTGCTGATGTTTTGGTAGAAGGCGATCGCATTGTTCAAGTTGCGCCCTCGATTGAAGCGTCTGCCAATGAAGTAATTGATGCGACAAATCAACTGTTGATTCCAGGTTTTGTTGATGCGCATACGCATACGGTTGTCGGCGTCTTAGAAAAATGTGCCTATGAAGCACTGCCGCTAGAGCTGTGGATGCTCTATTTGCCACCGGATCAGAAGTTAGATCCCCGGATGCACTACTTATGTGCGGCGATCGCGGGGATTGAGGCAGTGAAAAACGGCACCACTACCCTGCAAGATGATCTCTATTCTCTGCCTTATACAACCCCTGAAATTTTCGCTGCAACGGCGCAGGCCTACTCCGATTTAGGAATTCGCGCTAGTTTGTCGCTCCACGCCATCGATAAACCGCTGCACAAAACCATTCCCTACCTAGAGCAACTGCTGCCGGAAGCAATGAAGCAGGGATTTGAACAAGCGGTGAGTGGGTTTTCGATTGATGACTGGGCTGCGCTATTTGGCGATCTCTATCGCAACTGGCACGGTAAACATGGCTTAATTACCACCATGCTGGCTCCTTCGGCGGCTCAGCGAGTTACCCCTGAGTTAATGCACCGCATTGGCAGCTTATCCGCCGAATACGATGTGCCCATTCACGCGCATCTGCTTGAAACCCGGACGCAAGCGGTTACTGGGCCAGAATTTTACGGTGAATCTGTGATTCAGTTTGCGGCGCGCCACGGCATTTTGACCCACCGAACGACGATCGCCCATGGCATTTGGTTAACTCCAGCAGATATTGAATTGGTTGCTAATGCTGGGGCAACCATTGTCCATAATCCTGTCAGCAACTACCGTTTGTGCAGCGGTATTGCTTCTATCCGTGCTTTGCTAGATGCGGGGGTGAATGTGGCCGTAGGAACCGATGGCATGGATTCCTTTAACCTATTCAATGTCATTCGGGCGGCGGGTTTAACCCATTCGGTGATCGATTCCGATTATGAACGTTATCCTAAGGCGGCCGATGTGCTCAAGTGGGCCACCTATGGCGGAGCGCGATCGGCGCTGATTCACAAGGAGGTGGGGGCGATCGCCGCTGGGATGAAAGCTGATTTTGCCCTGTATGATCTGAATTCCGTCAGCTTTACGCCTTGCCATCAACTGCCTGTGCATTTGGTGTATGCAGAAGATGGGCGATCGATTCGCAAAGTTTTTGTCAATGGACAAAAAGTCGTTGAGGATAATCAGATTTTGACCCTCAATGAAGCCGAGATATTTGCGGAGTTTCGAGAACGGCTGCCCGCCTATCTTGAACTCCGCGAAGGGTTCCATGCTCAGGGTGCGCAATTGCGCCCGGCGATGGAAAAAGTGTTTCGACAAGCGATGTCATATCCCTTGCCGATCAACAACTTTAGCAGTGCTGGATTAACTCGCTAAACAGTCCATAAATTAGTGCTCCCACACGATCTCACGCAAGCGCTCACGACTGATCAGATAGTCGGTTATGGGTGATTGGCGATCGCAACTTTAACCTTCCCTATGGAGATTTCCCTATGTATTTTAACTCTCGTCGTAAGTTTTTGCAGTATGCTTCTTTAGCATCATTGGGCGTTGCAGCCGCCAAACTGGGTGGCTGCACAGCCCAACCAACCGCTCCAAGCGAGTCATCGAGCGGCAGCCCCGCCGCAGGGGGCGGTGGCACCATTCGCGTGCTGTCGTGGCCGGGGTATGAAGAAAAAGATGTGGTTGGCAAGTTTGAGCAAGACACCGGCATTAAGGTTGAGTTCAAAAACTATGTCGGCGGCGAACAAATGCTGCAACTGGTCAGCCAATCACCTCCGGGCACCTATGATTCTATTGTGGCAGACGCTGAGTATTTGCCTAAGCTAATTGCTTTGGGCGTGATCGATCCGCTGAAGCCAGAAGATTTTCCAGAGTTCAAGAACTACGTTCCGGCCTATCAAGAGATGCCGCTGTTCTACGATCAGGGCAAGATGATGGCGATGGCGACTCGCTACGGCTTCTATGGGCTGGCGATCAACACCGATAT
>DATNOW010000299.1:0-7662 GCA_036703515.1 Chroococcidiopsis sp. | reverse complement strand
GGCGATCGCTCTCGTGATAGAGCTTGCGCAGCGCATAGCCACCCTGATGGCGCACCTGGCTGAGGTCAAACTCTGCCGCTTGCTGTTCCTCAGTTTTTTGTGGCTCTGCGGCATGGGGGCGCTCTGAGGCTTCAGTTTGGTGAAACTCTTGCAGCAAACCGTGGGACGACAGCCAGCGCTCTGCTAGCAGGGCGGCCATACAGCCCGTCCCCGCCGCCGTAATCGCCTGGCGATATTCGTGATCCTGCACGTCTCCAGCCGCAAACACGCCTTCTACACTGGTCTCTACCGATTTGGGCTGGGTTACTACATAGCCCACCGGGTCTAGCTCAATCTGCCCTTGAAATAGCGCCGTGTTGGGCGTGTGCCCAATGGCATAAAACAAACCGCGCACTGGCAGTTCCGTCTGTTCACCCGTGGCGCAATTGGCCACCTTCAAGCCCTTCATCCCAGTGTCATCGCCAAACACATCCACCGCTTCGGTATTCCAGTGCACGGTGATTTTGGCATTGGTCAACACCCGGTCTTGCATCGCTTTGCTGGCCCGCATTTTGTCGCCACGCACCAGCAAGTGAACGTGAGAGCCATATTTGGTCAGATACACAGCTTCTTCAGCGGCTGAGTCTCCTCCACCAATCACCGCCAGTTCGGCATTGCGGAAAATAGGCGTAGCCCCATCGCAGATGGCACAAGCCGAAATCCCCCGGCTCCAAAACTCGCGCTCGCTGGGTAAGCCCAACCGTCTGGCCGTTGCGCCTGTGGCAATGATGACGCTGTGGGCCTGCACTTCACGCTCTTCAGAGCGGATCACAAACGGGCGCTGGCCAAAATCTACAAAGGTGACGTCTTCGGTGACCAGCTCGGCTCCCCAGCGCAGCGCCTGCTCTTTCATCCGCTCCATCAGATCGGGGCCCATGATGCCATCGGGGAAGCCAGGGAAATTTTCGACCTCTGTGGTGGTCATTAGCTGACCACCAGGCAGCCCACCAGCCTGAAACCCTTCAAACATAAATGGCTTCAGGTTTGCCCGCGCAGCATAGATAGCGGCGGTATAGCCGGCTGGCCCAGAGCCAATGATGACAAGATTTTCAATTGCTGGGTTTGTCATAAACTTAGGCAAACTCATAACGACTACGCTCAATTATACCCGAGCCTGCAACAAATCGTAAAGTTGCCTAGCGATCGTGACCCACAGGCTTCTGCAGCAAAAAGCCCCTGCCTATATAGGCAGGGGCTTTTAGACTTAAACATGACTCAAAAATTGGAAGTTCCCCGCAACGCCGTCTTACCTCAGTTTTTGACCTGGATAAATCCAGGTGGGAATCCTTGGCTCCGATTTGAAGTTTCCGGGTACAAGCCCGGTCTACTGCCATCGAAACAACTTGTCTCCCTTAAAAAACAAAGCATAGATCATAAAACATTATTGGCAGTCACCAACGCCGCAGTAGAACTATGGCTTATTGTAGCCATAAGAATGGGCTAGCGACAAGGATGATTCGGCGTGGTCAGAAGATGAGCAGTTGCGCCCACAGTCACCTAACTAACACCTAACTGAGGGACAGATTGGCTTCTAGACAATTTTGCCGGGGCTCTAAATCTACCTAAAGGCTAGGCGATCGCCTGGCACTATGGGTGTCTTGGCTAAACGACACGGATAGTCTAAAGTCTAAGTCGGAAGTCCACTGTCTACGCCCTTTACGCCCATGAGCACGTCTCCCGCTGTTCCCGATGTTTCTGACGCGATCGCCTCTCAAGATTGGTCGCTCCTCCTGCAGCAGTTGCTCGATCGGCAATCGCTGACCGTGCACCAAGCGGCCGACCTGATGCAAGGCTGGCTGACAGAGGTGATTCCGCCCGTGCTCTCGGGGGCAATTTTGGCCGCCATTCAAGCTAAGGGGGTGTCTGCGACAGAGCTAGCCGGGATGGCCCAGGTGTTGCAGTCGCAGTCAGTTAGCAGTCAGTATGACGTCAGCACCTTGCCCAAACCGCTAATCGATACCTGCGGCACCGGGGGAGACGGGGCTCAAACCTTTAATATTTCGACGGCGGTTGCGTTTGTGGCAGCCGCGGCGGGCATTAAGGTGGCCAAGCACGGCAACCGGGCAGCATCGAGTAAGGTCGGCTCAGCGGACGTTCTGGAGGCGCTGGGGGTCAATTTGAGCGCTAGCCCAGAGCAAGTGCAGCAGGCCCTGCGCGAAGTCGGCATCGCCTTTTTGTTTGCTCCGGGCTGGCATCCGGCGATGAAGCACGTTGCGCCGCTGCGCAAAACCCTGAAGGTGCGGACGGTGTTTAACCTGCTTGGCCCCTTGGTCAATCCCTTTGCCCCGACGGGGCAGGTGCTGGGGGTGTTTGACTCTAAATTAATCGAGACCGTGGCCCACGCCCTACAGCAGTTGGGTAAGACTGATGCCATTGTGCTGCATGGGCGCGAGCGGTTGGATGAGGCGGGGTTAGCGGATGCGACCGATCTCGCGGTGTTATCGGACGGGGAGGTGCGATCGCTCGTCTTGCATCCTGCCGAGTTGGGTCTTACCCCGGCCCCGACTCAAGTATTGCGCGGGGGCGAAGTTGCAGAGAATGTCGAAATTTTGCGATCGGTGCTGCAAGGCAAAGGCACCCAAGCCCAGCAAGACGTTGTCGCCCTAAATGCAGCCCTGGCGCTCAAGGTTGGCGGTGCGATCCCCGAATCATCGCTCAACGCAGCGGAAGTTTATATGCAGGGGATCAGCCAGGCCAAGCAGATTCTCAGCAGCGGTGCCGCCTGGGACAAACTTGAGCAGCTCGTGGGCTTTTTGGGCCCTGCTTAAGCGCTGAGATGCCAGTCGCGATGCCAGTCGCGATGCCAGTCGCGATGCCAGTCGCCCTGATTCCTAGAACAATCCTTTATTCACTTCAAAACCCGCACAGGCAGAACTCAGGTTCTAACCTATGCGGGTTTTGAGTAGAGAAGCCCTAACCTGCGGCTAGGGCTCAATCAGAACCAAGTCTAGTGCAACTGGATGTACTTCGGTTCTTCAAACAGGTGGATGGTATCAACAAAACGAGCCGTCTTCGACTGGTTGGAGATGACCAAGCTCTGAGTCCGAGAGCCACCGTGGAAGAAGCGAACGCCCTGCATCAGTGCGCCTTCGGTGATACCGCTAGCGGCAAACAGGATGGTTTCACCCGAAGCCAACTCTTCAGCTTCATAGACCTTGTCGTGGTCGGTGATGCCCATGGAGTTGAGGCGCTCGATGTTGGCTTCTTTGCTTTCACCGATCAGACCCGTCTTCACCACAGCGGGATCATAGATTAGCTGACCTTGGAAGTGACCGCCCAAGCAGCGCATAGCCGCCGCAGAAATCACCCCTTCCGGAGCCGCACCGATGCCCATCAGCGCGTGGATGTTGGTTCCCGCAAAGGCGCAGGAGATGGCCGCCGATACGTCACCATCGCTGATCAGCTTGACCCGCGCGCCAGCGTCGCGGATTTCTTTGATTAGGTCGTTGTGGCGATCGCGCTTCATCACGACCACAACGAGTTCATCAATGGCGCGATCGAGACATTCTGACAAAATTTTCAGGTTTTCCGTCGCGCTCTTGCGGATGTCAACCTTGCCTTTAGCTGCCGGGGGAGCCGCTAGCTTGTTCATGTAAAAGTCAGGCGCAGCAAACAGACCGCCTTTCTCGGAGATGGCCAACACCGCCATCGAACCGGGCTGACCGTAAGCGCAGAGGTTGGTGCCTTCGCAGGGGTCAACCGCAATGTCAATTTCAATCAGTTCGTCGGGGTTGCAAAAATCTTTGGCGTCGGGGCTGGTACAGATCCCTACTTCTTCACCGATATAAAGCATCGGTGCGTCATCGCGCTCACCTTCACCAATGACGATGCGACCGCGCATATAAATTTTATTCATCCGCTCCCGCATGGCTTCTACGGCCACTCGGTCAGCTTCATTTTTATCGCCTTTTCCCATCAATCGAGCCGAGGCGATCGCCGCCTGCTCGACTACTTCAATAATTTCTAAACCGAGCGTACTTTCCACCGCGCATTCCCTCCAAACTGCTGATATTGCGTGACTTGACGAGTTACGCACTCATCAAAAAGTCTACCAGAAGGGGGGATCTTTCTGGCGATGCCCCCGTGGGGATCGAGCCGGATACCCGCTGGGGTATCGCCCTAGGTCAAAACCTGCGAGCGGCAGAAACCGAGCCCCATCCCAGGCTGCCAAAGGAACGCCAAAGGAACGCCAAAGAAACAACAGCGCCACGAGTCAACGGGCTATACTCATGGGTATTTTCTCAGGGATGGGGCGATGAACATCTGGGTAATTGTTACATTGGCGGTGTCTCCGGGGCTGTTTCTGCTGTGGTTTTTCTACAAAAAAGACAAATTGGAGCCTGAGCCCAAACACTTGATTCTCAAGACATTTTTCTTGGGGGTGCTGCTGGCCATTCCGGTGCTGATCGTGCAACTGCCCTTCACGCTGTTTTTGCCCGAAATCTTGCTCTACATTTTGGTCGCCCCCATCACCGAAGAATATGGCAAATATTTGGTAGTGCGCCTAGGCATTTACAAGCACGCAGAGTTTGACGAACCCGTGGATGGGATCATCTACGGCGTTGCCGCCGCCCTCGGTTTTGCCACCATTGAAAACGTCGGCTACCTGCTCAGCACCTACTACGCAGCGGTAGAAGCCGATGAAAATGCCCGCGTCGCCGTGCTGACGCTGTTTGTTGTGCGCGGCCTGTTGTCAGTGCCGGGGCATGCCCTGTGGTCGAGTTTGTGGGGCTATTCCCTGGGAGTCGCCAAGTTTTCTCCGCCAGAGCGCAGCGCAGGGCTAGTGCGCAATGGGCTGCTGCTGGCGATGGTGTCCCACGGGCTATTCAACGGATTGCTTGTGATTTTTCCACCCGCCGCGATCGGGGTCTTGGTCTTGATCCCGATCGGCTGGCGCATGACCTTCCGCCGCATTGCCGCTGCCCTAGCTGTCTCTCCCCACGCCCATAGCAGCCTGCGCGATCGCCAAGAGCCATAACCCTCCCTCTCCCTCCTCAATCAAAGTCCCCCAACTGCGTTCGCATTTTAGAAAATGCAGTTATCCTCTAGAAGTAGTTTTTGCCCCAAGCCGAGGTTGCGCTGTGGATGCCGCACTGTGTGCCATCGAGCGGGGGGGTATCTGCCGTTTGTCGTACTGTGTGACTAGCGCACCGTGCACTGCGCTCTGTGAAATTAAGTATTTCATCCGGAGCGAGAAACGGCTGATGTGTTAATTTTCCCATTGGCGGCTAAAACGTGGAGAATTGGGCGTTTATGCGCTTGAACTTGAGATCTTTGGTGCTTTGGTGTGGAGTAGCGTTTCCTGGCGGGCTATTGGGCATGTCCCAGGCCTATGCCGCTTCGGCTCCTGAACTACCGTCTGAATCCTTCAATGGGGGCGATCGCCTGCACAAGCAGCAACCCCAAACCTCATCCGAATCCTTTGACCTAAAAGACTATACGCAGCTGCTGCTGGCCCAGTCGGCCCTGCCGATCAGCCGCCCGGCGGAGTCTGCGCCCCTGCTGGCTCAATCTCCACCTCCCCTAGAGCGCCCCGAGCGCGATGATCCCTTCTTGCAGCCGCTGCCCACGCCTCAGCCCGTTAGCCCCCAAGAACAAGCGCCGATTGTACCGTCCATTACTGCGCCTTCGGTGGATGTACCGGCTCCAACACCATTGCCAACCGACAACACCACGCGCATCCCCGTTCAGCGCATTGAAGTGTTGGGCAGCACCATTTTCAGCGACAGCGACTTTGCCGACATTGTGCAGCCTGTGATCGACGGGCAAACGGCCACCCTCGAAGATTTGCAGCGCGTGGCGGACGGCATCACCCAGCTTTACCTCGATGGCGGCTACATCACATCGCGAGCCGTGCTTGTCGATCAGGTAATCGAAAATGGCGTTGTCCAGATTCGGGTGGTGGAAGGCGCACTAGAAACCATTGAAGTGCAGGGCAACCGACGGGTTAATACCGACTACATTCGCAGCCGCATTGCCTTGGGTGGACGCGCGCCGCTCAATCAAGGCCGTCTCGAAGACCAATTGCGCCTGCTGCGCCTTGATCCCCTGTTTGACAACGTGGAAGCCAGCCTCCGGGCCGGCACGGGCTTGGGGCAAAGCATCTTAACGGTGCGTGTAACCGAGGCTAACCCCTTCTTTGGGGAAGCCAGCATCGACAACTATTCGCCGCCCAGCGTCGGCTCAGAGCGCTTGGGGATTGGGCTGGGCTACCGCAACCCCACCGGCATCGGGGATGAGCTGTTTGCCTCCTATTACCACTCCACCACCAGCGGCTCGGACGTGTTTGACTTTAGCTATCGAGCCCCAGTCAACCCGATGAATGGCACCATCCAGCTTCGGGTTGCGCCCAGCAGCTATCGCATTACCGACCCGGCCGTAGCGGCATTTGACATTGAGGGCAATGCGGATGTCTATGAAGTCAGCTTCCGGCAGCCGCTGGTGCGATCGCCCCGTGAGGAGTTGGCCCTGTCGGTGGGGTTCACCTACCGTGATGGCGAAACTTTGATCAGTGGCGTTCAGATCGATTCCAGCACAACCAGTGTGGTGCGCTTTGGGCAAGACTACATCCGCCGCGATCCGACGGGGGCATGGGCGGTGCGATCGCAGTTTAACCTAGGTACCGGCCTGTTTGATGCCACTACTGATGGTGAGCCAGACGGGCAATTTTTTAGCTGGTTGGGGCAAGTGCAGCGGGTGCAAATTCTCAACCCTGATAACCTGCTGATCGTCCAGGCCGACCTGCAACTTACCCCCGATCCCCTGCTGTCGTCGCAGCAGTTTGTGATTGGCGGCGGGCAGTCGATCCGCGGGTTCCGGCAAAACGCCCGACTGGGCGACAACGGTTTCCGCCTCTCGGTCGAAGATCGCTTTACCCTAGCGCGCAATGAGTCGGGCATTCCCACCGTGCAGCTAGCACCATTTGCAGAAATGGGTTCGGTCTGGAACGACAGCAAAAACCCCAATGACCTCGCGGATCAAAACTTCCTGGCCGGGATCGGGCTAGGGCTGCTGTGGAACCCCACCCCCAATCTCAACATTCGCCTCGACTACGCCTTACCGCTGGTTGATTTGAGCGATCGCGGTGACAATGCCCAAGACGAGGCGTTTTACTTCAGCATTGGCTATAGGCTGTAGGCGCAGAGGATTTCGGTTCATGAATGGATCATGAATTGAATCACCTGACATTCTTGGGTCAGGGCGCACATCGGTGCGCCTCTACAGCCCCTATAAAGAACGTGACGGATAGGAATGATGAATTCGCGATCCTTGAAAATCATCGATTTCATCACCTGTAATTCTTGGGTAGGGGCGCACCGATGTGCGCCCTCACAGAGGAAATGGTTGATCGGAATGGTTGATCGGAATGATTGAATTCGCGATCCTTAGGAGGCGATCGCCTCTGATGATTCTGGGGATTTGGCTGGAAAAAACCGTTGGCTGATCCACGCCGTTGTCAGGTGTGACAGCAAGCCCATTGGCCCCGCAAACAAGCACAGCGTCAGGGAATGGATCGTCCACACACCCGTGCGCTGCCCCTCCAGATAAATCCAGCGGCCAACAAATAAGTCCATCACCAGAAAATGCACCCAGCCCGTCGCGGTGACTTTTTCTTGGGCAAAC
>DATNOW010000298.1:0-2965 GCA_036703515.1 Chroococcidiopsis sp. | reverse complement strand
GGCTTAACCGATAGCGTCGTCGCCCAGCAGGAGGTGTTAGATCTGCTGCTGGCCCACTTGCCTGCTCACTTTCCGCAGCACTACCACTGGCAGGGCGATCGCTTTTACAACCAGCTCACCGCAGAATCGTGGCTCCCCAGTGACTTTGCGGCGCAGCCGATCGATTTGGCCGGGCGGCTGGTGCAAGACGACCTCTGCCTGATGATGCCCAGCCCCGAGGGCTATCGGCTGGCGGCGGCTTCGCTGTGCTTTCCGCTGCACTGGCGGCTGCGCGATAAGCTGGGTCTGCCGGTTGCCCAGATTCACGAACCCGTACCTGGCTATACCCCGGCGCTGGAACGCCCGGTCGATTCATTTTTTGAACGGCTGCGCCCCGACTGCCCCGGCTATCGGCTGAACTGGAGCATTGTTGATACGCCAGAGCTATTTTTGGGCGATTTTGGGCACAGCCAAGAGCGTCCTGCCGTTGCTGAGTCCCTCACTCCAGAAACAGTGGGCGATCGCCTCTGGCTGCGGGTTGAGCGCCAAACCCTGCGGCGACTGCCCCAGAGCAACGGGGTGCTGTTTGGCATTCACACCTACATCAATCCGCTGCGATCGCTGGCCGACTATCCCGATATTGCCGCTGGTTTAGCCGAGGCGATCGCCCAGATTCCACCCGATATGCAGCAGTATAAAAACCTGCTGCCGGTGCGCGATCCCGTGCTTCAATACTTGAACCGTGTACTTGAACCACGTACTTGAATCGTGTATTTGAACCGTGTCGTAACCCAAGCGGTATAACCGACCCAGAAACCGACCCAGAACAGGAGGAGGGAATGACCGCAGCGCTGACCTTGGGGATTGATTTTGGCACATCGGGGGCGCGGGCGATCGCCATTGACGCTAGCGGCACAATCCAGGCTCAAGGCCGGGTGCCCTTTGGGGAGGCCTCCTCAGGGCTGGCCGCCCTCTGGCAGACGGCGCTATTTGAGGTGATTGCCCAACTGCCGCTGTCGGTTCGTCAGGCGCTGGGGGCGATCGCCATCAACGGCACATCGTCTACCGTGCTGATTTGCGACGACCAGGGGCGTGCGCTGGATGAACCCATTCTCTATCACGACGATCGGGGTGAGTCGTGCCTGGGGCTAGTGCGGGCGATCGCCCCCGCCAACCACACCGTCATCAGCGCCACCTCTAGCTTGGCCAAGCTGCTGTGGTGGTCGATGCAGCGGGTGATGGTGACTGGCGAAACAGAGGCAGCCAGGGCAGATCACGACCCGGATTTGCCGCCGATCTACTTTTTGCACCAGGCCGACTGGCTGGCGTTTGCGCTGCATGGGCAACTGGGCATCAGCGACTACCACAATGCCCTCAAGCTGGGTTATGACGTGGGGGCATTGCGCTATCCCAACTGGATGGCGCAGGTGCCCAGCCGGTTTGTGCTGCCGCAGGTGCTCGCCCCCGGCCAGGTGATTGGCCCAATTACGGAGGCGATCGCCACTCGATTTAGCATCCCAGCCAACTGCGTGGTTTGTGCAGGCACCACCGACAGCATCGCCGCTTTTTTGGCCAGCGGAGCCCATACCCCCGGCGATGCCGTCACCTCCCTCGGCTCAACCCTCGTGCTCAAGCTGCTCAGCCAAACCCGCATCGACGATCCCCACTACGGTATCTATAGCCATCGGCTCGGGGATCTGTGGCTGGTGGGCGGCGCATCCAACACGGGCGGGGCAGTGCTGCGGCAGTTTTTTAGCGACGACGACTTAGAGCGGTTGAGCGATCGCATTCCCCGCGATCGCGATAGCCCCCTCGACTACTATCCCTTGCTCCGACCGGGGGAGCGCTTCCCCATTAACGATCCCAGTCTAGAACCGCGCCTAGAGCCACGCCCAGACGATCCGGTGGCATTTCTGCACGGGCTGCTGGCAGGCATCAGCCGCATCGAAGCAGAGGGCTACAGGCTGCTGCGCCAACGGGGTGCAACGGCGCTCCGCCAAGTTTATACCGCTGGCGGTGGCGCACAAAATCAGGTCTGGATGGAGATGCGATCGCGCTACTTGGGAGTACCGGTGGTGCGCTCTGCCCATACTGAAGCCGCCTATGGCAGCGCCCTGCTGGCCCGTCAGGGCTGGGCTAAAAAGCGATCGCCCCTACTTTGCCAAACAGAACTGCTCGATTAACGCCTCAATATCTATACTCAGAGCCATACCTTGCCCAGGGTAAAGACGGGTGGCTCCGCCATACGACACAGCGCCAAGCATCGTTCGCATGTCCCCAAAGCCCTTTCGACACGCCAAGACAGGGCGATCCCGCCCGATTGCGCAGAATCGCCCAGTCCAGCACCTGAGATTTTGATTCAATCTGCCGCCCTCAGGCTGGTAGAGGATGACTACGCCCCGGAGACAACGCTAGGCACCGGCTGCAAAAAGTCGCGGATGCGCTCCATATAAGCAGTCGCATCTTCGAGCATGGGGAAATGGGCCGTGTTGGGAATCACCGTAAACTCGATGTGGCGGCTGAGGTTAGCGGCCTGTTCACCCATGGTGGCCGGAATAATTTGGTCATATTGCCCCGAGATCAGCAGCGTCGGCACCGTCACCTGAGCAAATTTTTGGGGCATCACCTCCACGGCCTTTTTGCTAACGCAGGTGAAGATCGTGTTGAGGGCCGCTTCATAATCGGCTAACAAGAAGTCTTCTAAAAAGGCAAAGCTCAGGGCGTCGGGCAGCGAGCGGTGCAGAAACCGGGCCATGAAGATGCGATTGGCGAAGGGAATGTATTTCAGCCACATCGGGCGAAACTTGACCACGTATCCACCAAACTTATGAAAGGCGTCAAAGGCCGCCTTGTCGTATTCAAAAATGCCGTTGCAGGTGAGGATAGCCCGCTCGACGCGATCGCCATACAGGTCGAGAAAATGGGTGGCAATCGATGCGCCGGTCGAGTGGGCATTGAGATACACCCGTTCTAAGCCTAGGGCATC
>DATNOW010000297.1:0-7496 GCA_036703515.1 Chroococcidiopsis sp. | reverse complement strand
CGATGTCACCCAGTTTCCGCAAGACCTGATCGCTGACTATTATTTAGCGGTTGCGCCAGTAGGGTTTAAGGCCCTTTATGGCGCGCTGGCAGCGGTAGGAATTGAGCCAAGGGTGGCGGCTTTGGGGATACCGCTGCTGATTGCGCTGGTCGCTACGGTTTATCTCTATGGGGTGACGTTGCAGATCGTGCCGGTGCCGCTGGCGGCATTGTGCAGCACGCTGGTATTTAACCAAAATATTTGGCTCAAGGATGACCTGATTTCGGCGGCTCCAAGGGCGTTTGTATACGGCTTGTTTGCTGCCTTTTTATATTATTTGCTTCGCCGATCGCCCCTGCCTTGCCTGGTGCTAATTGCCCTACAGGGGGTGCTCTATCCGCAGATGGCGCTGGTGGCGATCGCCCTGTTAACGGTGCGACTATTTTCTTGGCAGGGGCGATCGCTGCGCTGGTCGACTGACCGGCGCGATTATTGGGTGTGGCTGGCGGCGATCGCCATTGGCGGGGTGTGCCTGCTGGGGTTTTCGAGGGCGGTATCCGAGCAGTGGGGGGCAACGATTTCGGCAGCCCAGATGCAGCAGATGCCAGAGTTTGGCCCAGGCGGACGCCGCCAATATTTTGGCGTCAACCCGTTCTTATTTTGGTTTGCTGGGGCCAGCGGACTACGCCTGCCGCTGTTTCCACCGATTATTGTGGTGGGGCTGGGGCTACCGTGGCTGTTGCGATCGCCCCTGCCCTTGGCCCGTGCGGTCACGGCCAATGTGCAGCTTTTGGGGCAGTTGGCGATGGCGGCAATGGGGATGTTTGGGCTGGCGCATCTGATTTTTCCGGTGCTCTATCTGCCCAGTCGCTACAGCTTTTACAGCCTGCGGTTTGTGATGGCGATCGCGACGGGGCTGGTCTTGGCGATCGCTCTCGATGCGGTTTGGCGCTGGTGGCAGGTGCGCCGCCGATCGGGGCGATCGCCCCGGTTGCGTCACTGGGCGGTGATGGCAAGCGTAACGCTGTTGGCGATCGCCGTGGTGGTGGTGCCGGCGGTGCCGGCGATTTTTTTGCCCTGCCAGGGATGGGTGATCGGCACTGAGCCTGCGGTCTATCGGTTTTTGGACGAGCAGCCCAGCACGGTGCGGGTGGCCTCTTTATCAGAGGCGGCTAATACGATTCCGGCGTTTGCCCAGCGGTCGGTGGTGGCGGGCAGCGAGTTTGCGTTGCCCTACCATCTGTCGTTTTATCGCCAGATGCAGCAGCGCATTGTTGACCTGGCGAAGGCGCAATATAGCCCCGATCGGGCCGATTTACAGGCGGCGATCGCGACCTATGGGGTCGATTTTTGGTTGCTCGATCGCGACTTTTTGCAGCCCAACTACCTCAGCCAGCAGCCGTGGCTGCTGCACAGCACTATGCGCGCCGATGTAGAGCAGGCGATCGCCCGTTCGTCTATAACGAACCCTCCGGCGATCGCCCAAGATCTAGAGCGCTGCGCGGCTATAACAACAGAGCGGCTGATTTTGCTCAATGCCGATTGCCTAGCGGATTCGGTGGAATCGACACCCTAGACCAAATTAGACAGGTATGGGTCGGCCCAGGATGGCTGGTAGGACTGGTGGACTGGCAGCTCAATCACAAACTCGGTGCCGCCGCCGTCGGCGGGTTCAAACCAGAGTCTGCCGCCGTGTTTTTCAACAATAATGCGGTAGCTGATCGACAGCCCTAGCCCCGTCCCTGTGCCTACAGGCTTGGTGGTGAAAAAGGGGTCAAAAATCTTGCTGTGGTGGGCAGGGTCGATGCCATTGCCTGTATCGCGAATCCGCACCTGCACGCGGCGATTAAAGTCTTCGGTTTTGGGCAAAACGCGGGTCGAAATCGTAATTTGGCTGGTGCTAGATTTGGCAGTGCCGTCATTGCTATTAATGCTGCTGCTATTAGTACTGCTGTTACTAGTACCGCTGCTATTAGAACCACCGCTGGCGCTGTAGTGACTGTCGTTGACGGCATCGATGGCATTATTCAAGATGTTCATCAGGGCTTGGTTGAGCTGCCCCGGATAGGAGTCGATCAAGGGCAGTTCGCTATAGTGGCGCGTTACCTTGATGTGGGGCTTGAGCCGGTGTTTGAGCAGCAGCAGCGCGCTTTCTATTCCCTCATGCAGATCGACTGACTTGCGCTCGGCTTCGTTGAGCCGTGAGAAATTGCGTAAGGTGGAGACGATGTCGCTGACACGGGAGGCCCCGGCCCGCATGGAGTTGAGAATTTTGGGGAGATCGGCTTTGACAAAATCGAGCTCGATGCTGGTGGCGAGGTCGGCGATCGCATCGGGCACTTCGGGGAAATGGGTCTGGTACAGCGTCACCAGGCTGATCAGGTCATCGATATAGCGAGCAATGTAGGGAATATTGCCCTGGATGAAGTTAATCGGGTTGTTGATTTCGTGGGCGATGCCGGCCACCATCTGCCCCAAACTCGACATTTTCTCGGTTTGGATCAGCTGCGACTGGGTGGCATAAAGCTGGCGCAGGGTCTGGGCCAGGCGCTTAGACTGCCGGTGCGATCGCTCGGCCTGGCGCTGCGTGGCCGCATAGAGGCGACGATGGGAAATAGCGATCGCCAACTGGTTGGCGACTTCATCAAGGGCGGCACATTCGTCTGCACTCCAGCGATGGGGCTGCGGGCGCACGGCAATCAGATGGCCAAACAGGCGATCTTGGTACCAGACTGAGGCGCTCAGCCACGCGCCGATTTGGTGCTGCTGAAAATGGGCCCGGCCCTTAGCGGTGATTTCACTTGACTGGGTGTTGGCGATCGCCATCACCGACTGGGCATCGAGGCCCGCCAAGAAGCGATCGCCGAAGGTTTCCAGGTCTAGCTCGGCATCGGCATCGGTGTCGGCCTCTTGCCAAAACTGGCTGATTGCTTCGTGGCGCACTGAGCGCAGCATCAGCGAATGGGACGCATTCGAGCTGCGGTCAACCCGGTGCGATAGGGTGAAAACCGTAGAATGGCGCTTGCTGGGCGTAGCAAAAATCAGCGCATCGGCCTGGGTCAGCGTCAACAGCTCTTTGAGCGCGGTGTTAATGGTCGTGTCAATATCCAGCGATGTCCGAATCCGCTGGGCAATGCAGTTGAGCACCTGCTCGCGCTGGGCGCGGCGCTGGGCATCGGCATAGTGTTGGGCATTGTGCAGGGCGATCGCCGCCTGTTCGGCAATCAGCTTGGCCAAGCTAATCTCATTGGCGGCCCACAGCCGACAGGCATCGGTCTGCCCGACATAGGCCGTCCCCATCCACATCCCCTGCCAGACAATCGGCACCATCAGCAGCGAATGCGTCCGCGCTGTTTGCAGCAGCAGCCGTTCGGCCTCCGAGATATGGGCCGTTTCGACATCGCGCACAACCCACGGATCGCGGTTTTTGGGCAGACTGCCATATTCCGACTCAAGGCTGAGATGGAGCGCTAGCCCAACCGGAACATCGGATGCCTCTTGCGACAACGACTGAGTCCGCGCATAGGCGGCCGCGATCGTCACCGTTTGCATACCCGGGTCGTACATCAAAAGCCCTGCGTAGTCACCCTCTAGGGCGCAGCAAAGCTGCTGCACCAGCGCATGTTGAATGTCAGATTGATCGAGAGACCCATGGATACAGCAGGTAACCTGGTGCAGCAAATTTGCTTGATCCAAAAGGTAAATATCGTGCATAACCAAACCAATACCAGCGTCTTATCTCGAAGCGATCGCCAGACAGATGCACCTTTACCAAAGCCTCAATCAAGCACTGGATCTATCACCGGCCGCTCGCACCGATGAAACCCGATCAACAAACCAATCTTAAGATTTGCGAAGTGAATGCTTTAAATGTCCAACCACAGTTGAAATCAAAAAGTTGAAATCAAAAATCATGTAACAAACAACACACTAGTTGAGTCGCTTAAACGAGTCAACTGCGGCCGATGGGAAATGGCGAAAACTTTATTGATTGAGGCTTTTAAAGTCCAAATGAGTAAAAGTTAGATAAATGATACACCGATGAGAATAATCACACGATACATCCAAAGATGTACAAAAATATCAGTACAGAAACATTTCTTTTCGCTTTGTTGCAATTCTATCTAACTCTAGCGGAGCGAGTTCTGACAACCTTTGCCGCTATTTCTTAATAAAAGATGAAATTTTGTCATTAGGTAAAAAATCGCACGTTTTTTGACCATGCCCGCGCTGCATTTGCGGGGCTATAGCGCGTTCGGACATCCCCCCATTGGGGGGTTCACAAAACCGAACCCCCAATGAGTCAGGCTGTTTTTATCCTAAAGATAGAGGTGAATGAAATCCACACGTTCAGCACCTCGCAGTCAATACCTCAGTAGGAAGGAATAACTAGGGAATAGAAACGTTAAGGAGGATAGTATGGCACTCATTCGTTGGGAACCGCTTCGAGAAATTGATACGCTCCACCGCGAAATGAATCGCCTGTTTGAAGATTTTCTACCGCTATCCACACGGCGAGAAAACGGCTTTGGCCTCGTTCCCCCGGCTGAGCTAGAAGAAACGCCAGAAGCCATTCAAGTCAAGCTTGAAATCCCTGGCATGGATGCCAAGGAGCTTGATATCGAAGTAGCCGATGACTCTATTGCGATCAGCGGCGAGCGCAAAACTGAAACTAAAACCGAAGAAAAAGGCGTCTTCCGCAGCGAATTCCGATATGGCAAGTTCCAGCGCGTTATTCCGCTGCCGGCCCACATCGACAACCAGCGTGTCGTGGCCGATTACAAAGACGGCATTTTGACCATGACGCTACCGAAACAGGAGGAAGAAAAAAACAAAGTCGTTAAAGTTAGCGTTGGCTAACGATCTGGGCTGCGGATCGGCGATGTGCCGATCCGCAGCCCGTTTTCCGGGCTTGGTTTGGCGCGTGGCGGCTATCCCTCGTAAACTATGCGTCAAAAACTAGACGTCGCAAACTATGCATCGAAAACTAGACGTCGAGAAATTGCCGAATTACTTCGGTTAATTGCTTGAGACCGACGGGCTTGCTGAGATATTGGTTGGCCCCAGCGGCAATGCAGCGCTCTTGATCGCCGGGCATGGCCAGGGCCGTCAGAGCAATAATCGGCACTGTAGAGAGGAGCGGATTGGCGCGGATTCGGCGGGTGGCTTCGAGACCGTCCATCTCCGGCATTTGGATATCCATCAGGATAATGTCGGGGGGCTCGATTTGGGCGATCGCCACGGCCTCTTTGCCATTGTGGGCAATATTGACGCGATAGTTGCGGGCGCAAAGATAGGACATAAACGTTTCAATATTGGCCATGTTGTCTTCGGCTAGCAAAATCAGAGGGGCGATCGCTGATTTGGGAGTAGCATGCAGCAGCATGGATGATGATGTAGTTGACTCCGGCAAGGAGCTGACCGCTGGGGGAACCTTATAGGGCAAACCCACCGTAAAGCAACTGCCACAGCCAGGCTGACTATCGACTGCCAGCAGCCCATCGTGCAGTTCGGTGATCTGCTTAATCATCGATAAGCCTAGCCCCGTGCCATTTTGCTGACGGTTGAGGCTGCTGTCAATCTGGGTAAAGGGCTGAAACAGGCGGGGCAAATCGTGGGGGGCGATGCCAATGCCGGTGTCGGTCACCTGAAACACGATCAGGGGCTGATCGATCGCCTGAAACGAGTCTGGAATCGCGGCATTGCCCTGCCAGGTTTGGCCGCAGCCGACGCCTACATGCAGGTTGATCTGGCCACCCGGCGGCGTAAATTTGACGGCATTGGTGAGCAGGTTAATCAGCACCTGGCGGATGCGACGCTCATCGAGGACTACAGGGTCTAACCCATCCGGCAGGTGTTTGTGCACACTCAGCTGCTTGTCATGGGCATGCTGCTTGATAAACAGCAGGCTAGCGTCGCAGAGCCTGTGCACCTCGGTCGGTGTCAATAATAGCTCCATCTTGCCAGCGGAAATTTTAGACAGGTCAAGAATGTCGTTAATTAATTCCAGCAGGTGTTGTCCACTCTTTTCGATGGTGGCGATCGCCGTTTGCTGGGGCTCATTCAGCGCACCTAAAATCTCCTCTAACAGCGTTTCGGAGAGTCCCAAAATGGCATTGAGCGGTGTCCGTAGCTCGTGGCTCATGTTGGCCAAAAATTCATCTTTGAGGCGCGTCGCTTGGGCTAGGGCATCGTTTTTGTGCATCAGCTCTTGATGCAAGCGCTGTAGGGTTAAATGGCTTTTAATTCTGGCTTTAACCACAGGCGGGCTGAGCGGCTTGGTCATGTAGTCTACCGCTCCTAGGGCAAACCCTTTGGTTTCATTGCCGACTTCACTCAGCGCCGTGACAAAAATGACGGGAATATTCTGCGTCTGGGGATCTGCCTTAAGGCGAGTGCAGACCGCATAACCGTCAAGCTGAGGCATGACCACGTCGAGGATAATCAGATCGGGAATGGGGTCTTTACAGGCCAGCGCTAATGCTTTTTCACCGGTCGTGGCCGCAATGACAGCATAGTCATCCTTCAAAATTTCCATCAGCACCTGGAGATTATCTGGGCTGTCATCGACGATCAAGACTTTGGATTTGGCAATAGAAGTCATAGCGCTGGTATTGGTTGGCGTCTACAAGCCGCCCTGAGTTTTTTTCCTTGGGTGGGGGCGAATTGGGCGAATTGGGGGGATGGGGGCTAAAGCGATCGCATCCTAGGATGGGGGTTGGTTGCCCCGAGCGCTGCGGCAGCGAATGCTTAGTTTTTACGGTCTGGCTTTCACGGTCTGGCTTTCACGGTCTGGCATTAAGCAGGGTGTTAATCATATGGCTGAGCAGTTGTCGCGCGCCATCGGTATCAAAATCAGCCAAACGGGCTTCGACCGCTGGCGTTAAGGACTGCAACGGGGTGTTCACTATCGCCTGTTTAACAAACTCAAAGCGGGCGATCGCCATGACGAGGTCTTGCTCTAGCAGCTCGATCACTTCGCGCAAAAAATTCACGGTTTGCTCATCGCTCGCGTTGGCCACGAGGCCGGTCACCTCCAAGGAATCTGAGGTTAGCGCCCCTGAGTAAGCTGCTGGGGCAGCCGCTGGGTTGACCACTAGGGCAATGCTACTTAACGCCTGCTGCAAATCGCGCAGGAAGGCAACTATAAGACGATTAAGCCGATCGGGGCTGGGATAGGATTGGGTTTGGAGCATGTGCTCAAGGTCGCTGGCGGACTGAAATAGCGCTTCGGCCCCGATGTTGCCCCCTGCCCCCTTAATGCTGTGGGTGAGATAAAACATGCGGGTCAAAACTGCTTGCTCTAGCGCTGTCTGGATCTCGGCTGCGGCCGTTTGGTGGGTTTGGTAAAAGCGCTTGAGCAAACGCTGATAGGCCGTCCAGTTGCCGCTGAGACGGGCAACCCCCAGCTTGATATTCAGCCCCGGCAGATTTTCATACTCAGGGGGGGGCTCATCGACGGGGGCGAGGCGATCGCCCGCTTTGACTTGCAGGTGTGGCATCCACCGGACTAAGGT